>CAIVJV010000141.1 GCA_903906325.1 uncultured Gemmatimonadota bacterium | reverse complement strand
CGCCCCACCCTGGATGCCCCGGGAGAGGTGGGGGAGCTCGCGCGCGCGCTACGCTCCCTCGCGGAGCAGCTCTCCGCGCGGCTCCGCGCCCTCGAAGCGGACGAACAACTCCTCGCCCAGCTCACCGAATCCCTTAATGAAGGGGTCATGGCGGTCGATACACGGCAGCAGGTGGTCCGCATCAACGAGACGGGGCGTCGTCTCCTCGGTGTGACGGCGCCGCTCCCCTTCCCCGTCGACCTCCTCCCCCGTGACGTGACGCTCCGCGATGCGCTCGGCGCGGCCTTCGATGGCGAGACGACCGAGGGGAGCGAGGTCGTGATCGCGGGCCGCACGCTCAACATCACCGCGCGCCCGCTCGCCGAGGGGGGCGCGGTGCTGGCGCTCTTCGACCTCACGCGCGTCCGCCGCTTGGAGGCGGTCCGCCGCGACTTCGTGGCGAACGTCTCCCACGAGCTCCGCACCCCACTCACGATCGTCGGGGGGTTCGCCGAGACCCTCGCCGGCGAGGATGTCCCGCGCGAGATGCGGCACCAGTTCGTCGCGCGCATCCTCGGCAACACGCATCGGATGCAGCGGATCGTCGATGACCTGCTCGACCTCTCCCGCATCGAGTCGGGGGGCTGGGTCCCGAACCCTCAGCCGATCGCCATCTCCGGGGTGACGGTGGAGGTCTTCGGGTCCGCCAAGGAGGTCGCGGATGCGAAAGGGCTCCGCCTCCGCTCCGAGATCGCCGCGGATGCGCCGGAGGTGCACGCCGACCCCACGGCGCTCCGGCAGGTACTCGGGAACCTGGTGGACAATGCGGTGCGCCACACGGCGAGCGGAGAGATCGTCCTCTTCTCGCGCCGGCATCGCCGCGGGGTGGAGGTCGGGGTGCGCGACACGGGCACGGGGATCCCCAGCGAGCATCTCCCCCGGATCTTCGAGCGCTTCTATCGGGTCGATCCGGGCCGCTCCCGCGAGGAGGGTGGTACGGGGCTCGGGCTCGCGATCGTGAAACACCTCGTGGAGGCGCACGGCGGCCGCGTCCGAGCGGAGAGCGTGGTCGGTGAGGGGACCACGATCACGGTGCTCTTCCCTCACGCGGCGGCCTAGGGGACGCGCATCGGCGCCCACCGTCACGATTGGACGACGGTCCGTTACACATCCGTGACGAGATTGTCGTCGGTCCGGTACGGGTCCAGGTGAGGTTCGAAGGGCGGGAGACGCTTCCGGCTCCCACTGAACCGAACCTCTCACGAGACGCCCATGCGCCGTGCCCTGTCGTTGATCACCCTGCTCGCCCTCCTTACCGCGCCAGGAGCCGCGCAGTCCCCGACCACCGGTCGTATCGTCGGCCGAATCCTCGACGCCGCCAACGGGGCCGGGATCACGGAAGCGGGGATCCAGATCGTCGGGACCACGCAAGGGACCCTCTCCGGGGTCGACGGCCGCTTCACCCTCGTCGGGGTGACCCCGGGCACCGTCTCGCTCCTCGTCCGTCGCATCGGCTACGCCCCGAAGACCGTCACCGGACTCGTCGTGGTCGCCGGCCAGTCGCTGCAGCAAGATGTCTCCCTCTCCGCCGCCACGGTGCAGCTCACCGCGACGGTGGTCACGGCCGCCGCCGAGCGCGGCTCGGTCAATGAGGCGCTCGATCAGCAGCGCAGCGCCACCGGGATCGTGAGCGCCGTCACAGCCGAGCAGATCGCCAAGAGCCCGGACGGCGATGCCGCCAAGGCGATCCAGCGCGTAAGCGGCGTGACCGTGCAGGACGGCCGGAGCGTCTTCGTGCGCGGCCTTGGGGAGCGCTACACAGTCACGAGCATGAACGGGGCCCGACTCCCCAGTCCCGAGCCGGAGAAGCGCTACGTCCCGCTCGACCTCTTCCCCTCGTCGCTCCTCCAGTCGATCGACGTGAGCAAGTCGTTCACCCCGGATCTCTCCGGTGATTTCTCCGGCGCCTCGGTCGACATCCGCACCCGCGAGTACCCGACCCGGCGCACCGTGACCTTCTCCGCCTCCCTCGGGGCGAACGAGCGGGCGACGGGACAGTCGATCGTCACCGCTCCCTCGACCGACGGGGAGTGGTTCGGCAATGGCGCATCAGCCCGCGCGTTGCCGACGGCGCTGCGGTCGGCCGCCGCCGTCGGCCAGCTCACCTCTCGGCAGCAGGTGAATGCCGCGATCAACTCGCTGCGGAACGTCTGGACCCCCGAGAATCGGAATGGGCTCCCGAACGGTGCGTTCGGCGTCTCCGTCGGTGGGCAGGACCCGATCCTTGGCCTCGACCTCGGCTACCTCGCCTCGCTCACCTATGCGAACACGCAGGACATCCAGAGCGAGTACACGCAGGCGAACCCCATCCAAGAAGGGGGGCGCCCCGTGGTCCTCGAGTCATGGGCTGGACAGGGGGCGACGCGCAGCAGCACGCTCGGTGCGCTGTTCAACACCAGCACGATGATCGGGTCGCACACGTTGCTCCGCCTCAACAACAGCTACACCCGCTCCGCTGACAACGAGGCGCGTCACTCGATCGGCCCCGCCTTCGCGTTCTCCGGTGGCAGCATCGAACGGATGACCCTTCGGTATGTCGAACGCGCGGTCCGCAGCACCCAACTCACCGGGGACCATACCTTCAACGCGCAACATCAGATCACCTGGAGCCTCGCGGCTGCCGCGGTTCGCCGCCAAGAGCCCGACCGCTCCGATCTCGTGTACGCGCAGTTCACGCCGGATGGACCCTACGCGTGGTCGGACGGCAACCCGGACGTGGCGCGCCGCACCTTCAGCGATCTGCGTGAATCGAATTGGTCCTCGGCGTTGAACTACAAGTGGACGATCGGCGAAGGCGCTGAGGCGCCGGCGATCAAGGTCGGTGGTCTCTACCGCTCCACCACGCGCGATGCGTTCAACCGGCAGTTCAGTATCCTGTCGACCCGCGTCCCTGAGGCCGATCGGGCGCGGCGGGCCGAGGAGCTCTTCGACGGGCGGTATTCGACGGGCGACGCCGATGTCTTCTCCATCTACAACGTCGCAGCGGATGGGGAGTATGAGGCGGGGGAGCAGCTCAGCGCCGGCTACCTGATGACGGAGCTCCCCTTCGGCGGTCGCTTCCGGCTCATCGGCGGCGCGCGGGTCGAGCGGGCGGACATCGAGGTCAATACCGCGCTCGCGAACGGGGGGCGGTTCGTCTCACGGCTCGACAACACCGACGTCCTGCCCGCGGTGATCCTCAACGTGCGGCTCTCGGATCGTGCCCAACTGCGCGCCTCGGCGTCACAGACGCTGGCACGTCCCGAGTACCGCGAGCTCTCGCCCGTCCAGTACCTCGAGGTCGTCGGGGGGCAGATCACCCGGGGCAACGGGGACCTGGTCCGGACGCTGATCCAGAACGCCGATCTCAAGTGGGAGCTCTTCCCCGCCCCTGGCGAGGTGGTGAGCCTCGGCGTCTTCGCGAAGCGCTTCGACCGCCCGATCGAGCGCATCGACATCTCGACGGGCGGGCAGCCCTTCGTCTCGTTCTTCAACGCGAAGGAGGCGCGCAACCTGGGGGTGGAGCTCGAGGCGCGGAAGAATCTCGGGGGATGGGTCGGCGCACTGGAGCGGTATGCCCTCTTCAGCAACGTCACGCTCATGGAGAGCCAGATCGTCCTCGGCGAGGATGCCTCGGCCAACACCAACGCAGACCGTCCGATGATGGGGCAGGCCCCGTGGGTCGCCAACGTGGGGCTGACCCGGTCGGGGGACCGGGGCGGCTCGGCCACCCTACTCTACTCTGCCGTCGGCCCGCGCATCTTCAGCGCCGGCACGGTGCCGTACCCGGACGTGATGGAAGCGACACGCCACCTGATCGACCTGTCGGTGCGTTTGCCGCTCACCGAGCGGGCGGAGCTTTCCCTCGATGCGCGGAACCTCCTCGATGCCCCGTTCCGCTTGACCCAGGGTCCCATCGTACGGGAGGGCTACCGCACCGGTCGGAACCTCACGATCGGGGTGCGCTGGCGCTGAGGCCGACGTGTCTGGCGATGTGACCGCATCGTGACAGAAGCGTCGCCGAAGTATGACAGAGGGGCGTGAGTATGCAGGGGTCCGGGACATCCCCGGACCCCTTCCTCATCTGGGAGTCCCTCGTATGCGTTTCCTCTCTTCGCTCCGCGTCATCATGCCGGCGCTGCTCGTCCTCGTCGGTGCGTGCGCTGATGGCGTGACCGCGCCCGATCCGCTCGCCGCCCCGGCGACCCTCACCGCGACCACCCAGGGTCCCCGGAGCGTCCAGCTCTCGTGGGCCGCGGTGGCAGGCGCGGAGACCTATGAGATCGACCGCGCCACGGGTGCCGGGAGCTTCGCGACCGTCGCGACCGTGACGACCGCGACCTACACCGACACCGCGCTCGTCGCTGAGACCTCCTATCGCTTCCGTGTCCGGGCCATCCGCGGGACCGAGCAGGGGCCCTATAGCACCGAGGCCACCGCGCTCACTGGAGACCGTCCGGTGGTGCAGGTGACCGCGGACATCACGACTAACACCACCTGGACCAGCACCAACGTCTATCAGCTCACCAAGGTGATCTCCGTCGCGAACGGGGCGACGCTGACCATCCAGGCCGGGACCAAGATCATCGGCGGGACGATCACCACAGGGCAGGCGCCGCCAGTGACCGCGCTGATGGTCCTTCGAGGCTCGCGCCTCAACGCCGTCGGGACGGCGACCCAGCCGATCGTCTTCACCTCGTCCGCTGCGGCGGGGGCCCGCGCCCCGGGCGACTGGGGTGGGATCATCCTCGTCGGCAACGCCCGCTCGAACCGCACGGGGCGCACCGTGGTCGAAGGCCCCGCGCCGGCTGACACCGTGAGCTGGAACGGCGGGAACCTCGACAACGACAATTCGGGGGAGATCGTCTACACCCGCGTCGAGTTCGCCGGTGCCGCCGCGATCCTCAATGTGGAGCTCAACTCCTACTCGCTCTATGCGGTAGGGAGCAACACCCGCTTCGAGTACAACCAGGCGATCCGCGGCCTCGACGACATGTTCGAGTGGTTCGGCGGGACCGTCGACGGCCGCTACCTCGTCTCGTACGAGGCGGGCGACGACCACTTCGACATGGCTGAAGGGTACCGCGGCCGTCTCCAGTACCTGATCGCGCTCCAGACCGGCCCGCGCGTCACGCCGCGCGCTGGGAACCCTGGCGCCCTCTCCGCCGAGCAGAACGGCTTCGAGATCGACGGGTGTGGCTCGGCCTCCGGGACCTGCGCCCTCGGCTTCAGCTCGGAGCCCTACACCATGCCGGTCGTCGCGAACTTCACGATCCTCGGCCCGGGCGCTGGCGTGCTCCCGGTCCGCTCCGGTGGCGACGGTGGCGTGGGGATGCTGCTCCGCCGCGGCACCGGCGGGACCTGGATGAACGGCGTCGTGGCGCGCTGGCCGGAGTCGGGGCTCTCGATGTTCGACTCCACCGCGACCTTCGCCCGGTTGGCGGCGGACTCACTCGACGTCTTCAATACGCTGCTGGCGAACAACGGCCGGGCCTTCGATGTGGCGGGCGCGACCAATCGCTTCGGGACCGCGGACAAGTTCACGGACGCGAACATCACCACGTCGACGGCCGCTGCGCACCTCCTCTTCACGAGCATCCCGGACTCGTCGGTGGCGGTCGCGAATGGTGCGTCGCTCGATTGGCGGCCGGCCACCGGCTCGGCGCTTCGCTCCGGGGGGACGGGGACCACGCTCCCGGGGAAGACCGGCACCCGCGTGAACAACTTCTTCGGGGGGTCACTCGCGGGCACCACCTTCCTCGGCGCGATCGCGCCCGACGCGGCGGCGCCCTGGTACGCCGGCTGGACGACGTACTTCCGCAACTGATCCACTCGGGTTCGTCCCGCGGGGGGCAGCGTCGCATGGCGGCGCTGCCCCCCGCACCACATTATTGACCTCGATTCCCCATGCGTACGCTCCTCCCTGCTCTCCTCCTCTGTCTGGGCGCCTGTGGTCGTGCGGATGATCGCGCGGCCGAGGGCCGTCAGCCGATCCCGCCGGGAATCGACCCCGCCATGGTCGAGTGGCGCTCCGATGGGCTCCTGATCCCCTCTCCCGATTCGCTCCGGAAGACCCCGGGATACATCATCGATTCGATCCTCCCGCCGGATGAGGCACTCCGTCGCCTTCAGCAGCAGGTGACCGACCCTGCCCCCACCCGCCTGACGGGCGGCACGGCCACGCGTCCCTCGCTCATTCGCGCCTACTGGGCGGCCCTCCAGCAGACCGATACCACCGCGATCCAAGGCCTGGTCGTCTCCAAGGCGGAATTCGCCTACCTCTATTTTCCAGAGAGCGCCCCCTTCGCGAGCGGGATGCAACCGGAACCCGCCTGGGTGCTGTACGAGGCGCAGACCGGTCGAGGGTTGACCGCGGCCTCGAGCCGCGCACGCGACGCGCTCGCCGGCGACGCCGCGCTCCGTGAGGTCGTCTGCCGCGAGGGAGGTCGCGCGGAGGGCGCGAGTCAGACCAGCGGTCCCTGCGGGGTGGTGCTCCGGTGGCCCGATCAACGCGTGGACACGCTCTGGATCGCCTCGACGATCCTCCGCCGAGACGGCCGATACAAGCTCTTGGGGCTCGACAACGCCCTGTGAGCCACCCGACGCGCCTCCCGGCGGACATCGCGCGTGACCCCACGCCGCTGGGGCAGCGCATCGCCGCGATCGACATCGGTTCGAACTCGATCCGCCAGCTGATCGCTGATGTCACCCCACGCGGCGAGATCCGCGTGGTGGATGAGATGAAGGCCGCCCCGCGCCTCGGGCATGGGCTCAGCCACACGGGGCGGCTGGGCGACACGAACATGGATGAGGCGATCGCCGCGCTCAGTCGGATGGCGACCCTGGCCAAACAGCTCGACGTCTCCCGGATCGAGGTGGTCGCGACCTCCGCGGTGCGGGATGCGGCGAACGGCGCCGCCTTCCTCGCACGGGTGCGCCGCGAGACAGGACTTCGCTGCCGGATCCTCCGCGGCGACGAGGAGGCGCACCTCGCCTTCCGCTCCGCCCTCGCGCACTTCGAGCTCGGACGGGGGCGCAGCGTCGTCATGGATATCGGGGGGGGCTCGCTCGAGCTCGCACTCGCCGCCGAAGGGCTCGTGGAGCGACTCGTCTCCTTCCCGTTCGGCGCGATCCGGCTCACGGAGCGCTATCTCGCCGGTCGGCCCGGACCGAAGGGAGTCCGCAAGCTCCGCAAGGCGGTGCGGAAGGAGATCAAGAAGGCCCTCCCCCTCCGGGATTGGCGCAACGCCGAAGTCATCGGGTCGGGGGGGACCTTCACCAACCTGGCGGGGATGTACCTCGCGCGGCAGGGCGTGAAGGTGCGGAGCGTCCACGGGACGCGCGTGCCGCGACAGGAGGTGGAGCATCTGCTCGAACAGCTCGCGACCATGTCGGTGGAGGAACGCCTCGCGGTACCGGGGCTGAACGCGGGACGCGCGGATCTCATCGTGGCGGGGCTCGCGGTGGCCGCGGAGGTGCTCGCGCGCGTCGAGCCGCGCGAGCTCCTCACGTCCGCCTACGGGATCCGGGAGGGACTGGTCCTCGAGAGCGCCCGTGTGACCCCGACGATCGCGGATCCGGGCGAGGCGCGCGAGCGATCGGTCGTCGCCTTCGCCGAGCGCTGTCACTATGAGGCCCCGCATGCCGAGCAGGTGCGTCGCCTGGCCCTCCAGTTGTTCGATGCCATGGGCACACGGATCGGCTGTGAGCCGGAGGACCGGCAGATCCTCGCGGATGCGGCGCTGTTGCACGATGTGGGGTACCACATCAATTACGTCGCCCATCACAAGCATTCGTACCATCTCATCCTCCATGCGGACCTCCTCGGGATCACCCCGACCGATCAGGTGCTGATCGCCCAGGTGGCCCGCTATCACCGCGGGAAGCGACCGCGGCGCGAGCATGAGGCCTGGTGGGCGCTGGACCGGGCGAGCCGGGAGCGAGTGGTGCGTCTTGCCGCGTTGCTGCGACTCGCCGACGGTTTGGACCGGGGCCACTCCAGCGCGATCGAGCGCGTCAAAGTGCGGTGGCTCGATCGGGCGATCCGGATCACCCTGGTCCCTCGCCGAGCGAGCGACCCGTTGCGGTTGGAGGCATGGGGTGGGGCGCGGAAGGCCGCCCTCTTGGGGGAGGTCGCCGGGGTCCCGATCGAGGTCGTCGCGCCGAATGGCGCGGTGCTCCGCGCCGACGACTAGATCCCGACCTCGATCGAGCTCCGCAGCGTCCACGCGCCGCGCGTCGCGCGCGTGAGCGCGTTGCGATAGTCGTCGTGCAGGAGCTCCCCCTGCCACTTCACGCGATGCGCGTTGAGGTAGCGGGTGAGGCCGAGCCCGACCTGGCGCTGCCGATCGGCGCCGGCCCGCCCGGCCAGCTCCGCCTTCGGGGAGACCATCGAGACCCGGAGCGCGGGCTCGATCCCGTTGCGGAGCAGATACGACACCTGGCCCGTGACCCCATCGCCGGTGAGGACATAGCGCGTGACGCTGCCATCCGTGGTGATTGGGTCCGGCGCATCGCGCCGCGCCACCTCCGCACTCGCCGCGAAGCCACGGTACTTGAACAGCACGTCCGCGAGATAGGTCGTCATGCTCCGAGGCGCGAAGAGGGGACGCCCCAGCTGGCCCCCGGTGCGGATCGCTCGATCGTTGTGTGAGAGCCCGAGCGCGACACTGAGCTTGGGCGTCGGCTCACGACGGAGGTCGCCCTCGACGTAATCCCCGCCCCCGGTGAACGCGCCGAACGGGAGGAGCTCCATCCGACCGGTGTAGGCGAGCCCATCACTTCCGGGGCTCGGGTTACGGCCCTCCCCCGAGGTGATGGCGCCGCGAAGGATGAACGGGAGCGGCGCATCCATCCGGGTGTAGTGCGCGAACAGCCCGACGTCACGATCGATGGTGAAGGCCGCGTTCACGATCGAGCGATCGGCGAATTGCAACTCTCCCGAGGAGTTCACGCGCTGCCGGTTCCCGGGGAGCTTCCCCTGCCCCCCGACGAGCGCGAGGTGCGGGGTCGCCTGCCAGGTCACATACGCATCGCGCAGGACATTCGGGAAGTTCGAGGCCTCGAAGTCCTGATCGCCGCGCGAGAACGACAATTGGATGTTGACCTTGAGGCGTGGATCGACCAGCACCGACTCGATCCGGAGCCGCATGCGGCGCACGGCGAAGTGCGTCGCGGCGATCGAGAGATCGTCATCACTCTCCGAGGTGGCCGAGGCGAGCTGTTGGATCCGGAAGCGAAAGGCGACGTAGGCGAAGGGGTCGGTACCGCGGACCAGGATCCCCTTCTCACCCACCTCGACGGTGGGCCGCCGGGTAGGGTCCGAGTCGCCCTGTGCCTGAGCGGGGCGCGTGAGGCCGATGAGGAGGAGCAGGAGGAGGAGGCGCATCGCCGGAGGATAGCACCCCCAGGTCTGGGATGCGACGGCTCACCCCCAGGGCGACCGCATCAATCGCTGGTGCGTCCCGTGCTCGGCGGCGCCGGCCGGTTGGCGCTGGACGTAGTCGCTGGTGGCGGTGAGCTCCCACGCCGTCCGATCGTCCGCCAGGCAGACCTCCAGGACGGCCCGGAGCTGTCGCCGATGCGCTTCCGCCGACACCGGGGTCACGACCTCCACGCGGCGATCGAGATTGCGCGGCATCCAATCGGCCGACCCGATGAAGAACTCGGCGGCGCCCCCGTTCTCGAACATCCAGATCCGGGAATGCTCGAGGAAGCGCCCGATCACACTGATGACGCGGATCCGCTCGGAGAGCTCCGGCACCCCCGGACGCAGACAGCAGATGCCCCGGACGATCAGGTCGATGGAGACCCCGGCCTGCGCGGCCGTGTACAGCGCATCGATCACCTCGTGGTCCACCACCGCGTTCATCTTGGCGACGATCCGAGCGGGTCGACCGGCGCGGGCATGCGCCGCCTCGCGGGCGATGAGGGCGAGGAGGCGCATCCGGAGCCCCTGCGGGGCCACCAGGAGTCGCCGATACTCGGAGAAGCGCGAATACCCGGTGAGCACGTTGAAGAGGTCGCTCACATCCGCGCCGATCGCCTCGTCGCAGGTGAAGAGTCCCACGTCGGTGTACGTCCGCGCCGTCCGCGAGTTGTAGTTCCCCGTCCCGATATGCACATACCGACGGATCCCCTCTGCCTCGCGCCGGACCACGAGCGTCGTCTTGCTGTGCGTCTTGAGGCCTGGCACGCCATAGACCACGTGGACCCCGAACGACTCGAGGGTCCGGGCCCAGGCGATGTTGTTCACCTCGTCGAACCGCGCCTGGAGCTCGATCAGCACCACCACCTGCTTCCCCCGCTGCGCCGCCTCGGTGAGCGCCCGCACGATCGTCCCATCCCCGGAGGTACGGTAGAGGGTCATCTTGATCGCGAGGACCTGTTCGTCGCGCGCCGCCGCCTCGATGAACGCCACCACCGAGGCGGTGAACGATTCATACGGGTGATGGACGAGGAGATCCTCCTCGCGGATCACTTCGAAGAGGCTGCGGGAGGGATCGCGGAGCGCCATCGGGATCTGCGGCGTGAAGGGGGGATCTCGGTGCTCGGGGATTTCCAGGGCGGCGATCGCGTGCAGGTCCGCCATATCGAGCAACGGCCCCGTCTCATGGACCTCCTGCATGGAGAGCGGGACCATCGCCGGTTCCTCGCTCTCTTGCAGCTCCTCGAGGAGACGCTCCCGGAGATGCGTCGGCATCGCGGGCTCGACCTCGACGCGCACCACCTCGCCGAAGCGTCGTTGGAAGAGCTGCGCCTCGATCGAGGCGAGGAGGTCCTCCGGCTCCTCCTCCGGGGAGATCTCGAGATCGGAGTAGCGCGTCAGACGGAACCCGTGGGCCCCGAGCACCTGCATCCCCGGGAAGAGCGCGTCGAGCCGCGCGCGGATCAGCGCCTCGAGCGCGACGAAGGTGTGCGGCTTCCCGGTGGGCACCCACCGCGGCAGCGTCTTCGGCACCTTCACGCGGGCGAAATGGATCTGCCCATCCGCCGGGTCGCGGAGCTCCACCGCGAGACTGAGCGAGAGGTTCGAGATGTAGGGGAAGGGGTGCCCCGGATCGACCGCCAACGGCGTCAACACCGGATAGACCTGCGTCTCGAAATACTGCTCCACCCGCGCACGCTCCCCCGCATCGAGCGCCGTCACCTCGGCGATCGTCACGCCGATGGCCTGCAGGCGCGGGATCAGCCCCTCGTGCAACGTGCGCCGCGCGCGCGCGAGCATCCGGCGCACCGCCTCGTCGATCGCTGCGAGCTGCTCGGCCGGCGTCCGCCCGTCGGCATCCGGATGCTGCACGCCGGCGGACCGCTGCCGACGCAAGCCGGCCACCCGGACCATGTAGAACTCGTCGAGGTTCGAGGCGAAGATCGCGAGGAACTTGACCCGCTCGAGGAGCGGGGTCCGCTCATCCTCCGCCTCATGCAGGACCCGCGCATTGAACGCGAGCCAGGAGCGCTCTCGGTTGAGATACCGCGCGGGCCGTGCCGGCGTCGCGGCGCTCATGCGAGGCTCAGCCGCGGATCGCGGCGACCACCAGGTACGAGATCGCGGCGACGAGGGCCGAGGCCGGGATCGTGATCACCCAGGCCCAGATCATCTGCCCCGCCACCCCCCACCGGACGGCCGAGAGCCGCGTGGTCGCACCGACCCCGACGATCGCGCCCGAGATGGTATGCGTCGTGCTCACGGGGATCCCGAGCGCGGTCGCGAGGAAGATCGCACTCGCCCCGCCCGTCTCGGCGCAGAACCCGCCCAGGGGCCGGAGCTTGGTCACGCGCGAGCCGAGGGTGTGCACGATCCGCCAGCCGCCCATGAGGGTCCCCATGGCGATCGCGAAGTGCGCCCCGAACTTGATCCAGAAGGGGATCTCCTCCCCCGAGGTCAGATAGAAGTGCCGGAGGAATCCCGTTTCATTGGCGAAATGCGCCTGCCCCGCGACCAGGAGCGAGACGATGATCCCCATCGTCTTCTGGGCATCGTTGGCGCCATGCGAGAGCGAGAAGAGCGCCGAGCTCGTGATCTGCATCCCCCGCAGGAGGGGATCGACCGTGGCGGGACGTGCCTTCCGGAAGGCCCAGGTCGAGAGGACCATGAGCGTCCACCCCGCCGCCATCCCGACCATCGGCGACACCACGATGAAGAGCAGGGTCTTGGTCCAGCCGGAGGCGATGATCGCGCCGAATCCCGCCTTCGTCACCGCCGCGCCAGCGTAGCCTCCAATGAGCGCATGCGAGGAGCTGGAGGGGATCCCATACCACCAGGTGACGAGATTCCAGGTGATCGCGCCGAGGAGCCCGGCGAGGATCACGTCCGGGTTCACAATCGCGATGTCGATCATCCCCTTCCCGATGGTCTTCGCGACGCTCGTATCGAAGAGGAAGAGGGCGATGAAGTTGAAGGTCGCGGCCCATGCGACCGCGGTGAACGGGCTGAGGACCCGCGTCCCCACGATGGTGGCGATGGAATTCGCCGAGTCGTGGAACCCGTTGATGTAGTCGAAGATGAACGCGACCAGGACGATCGCGAGGATGTACCAGACCACGGTCAGGAGTTCTTGAGGGAGATGCTCTCGAGCACGTTCGCGACATCCTCGCACTCATCGACCGCATGCTCGAGGTTATCGTAGATCTCCTTCCACTTGATGACCTCGAGGGGGTCGGGGCGTCCCTCGAAGAGCTCGGAGATCGCCTGCGAGTAGATCTGATCGGCCTCTTCCTCAAGCTCCTTCACCCGCCGAGCGATCCGGTGGACCTCGGACGGCTTCCGGATGAGCTTGACCCCCTCGGTGATGGTCTCGGCGGCGGCACGGAGGACCCGGGTGAGCTCGCTCGCCGAGGCGCGCGGCTCATCGATCCGGTACATCGTCACTCGACGGGCCGTCCCGTCGATGAGATCGACGACGTTGTCGAGGCGGTTGGTGAGGAGATGGATGTCCTCGCGATCGAGCGGGGTGACGAAGCTGCGATCGATGCGCTGGAGCACCTCATAGGTGAGGGCATCGGCGGCATGTTCCTCCGCCTTGATCTTGACCGTCAGGACCTCGCGTTGCGAGGGATCGGCGAAGAGCGCCTGGAGATGGGTGGCGGCAGCGTTGAGGCGGCTCGAGAGCTGATCGAAGAGGGCGAAGAACCCCTCGTCCTTCGGAAGGAAGCGCACGTGGTGCTCGGCTAGGGTCGGAGGTCGGCGCTCGCCATCACCAGATCGCGGGGGCGCCGGTAACGCGAAGGAAAGCTAGCCCCGCATCGAAAGGCCCGCCAAACGGGCGATTCCCCTTTGTAACAGAACTGTTACATGGAGCCCGCGAGACGCTGATCGAGCAGTGCGCGGTGGTGGGACTCTCGTTCCGGTCGAACGAAGAACCGGACCAGGAGCACCCCCGCCAGGAACCCGCCCGCGTGGGCCCAGACCGCCACCCCGCCGGCGAGGTCGCCGACCCCGACCAACTGTGGGAGTCCCGCCAGCACCTGCCAGGCGAACCACCAGAGGAGCACACCCCACGCCGGCAGCGGGATCACCCGGAGGAAGATCCCGAAGAAGAAGAGCATCCGGACGCGCACCCGTGGGAAGAGGAGGAGGTAGGCCCCCATGACGCCCGAGATCGCCCCCGAGGCCCCCACGGTGGGGAGGATCGACCCCGGATCGACCGCCACATGGGCCCCGGCCGCCGCCAACCCGCACAGCAGGTAGAAGACCACGAAGCGGCCCGAGCCCATGAGGTCCTCGACGTTGTTGCCGAAGACCCAGAGGAAGAGGGCGTTCCCCAGCAGGTGTCCCCACCCGCCGTGGAGGAACATCGAGGTGAGCGGGGTCCAAGCATTGATGGTCTCGGCATCGACCACGCACATGAGATTCGGCGTGATCGCGACGCCAGCCCCCACCGCCGCCCGACGCGTGAGCTCCCCCGGGACCATCCCTAGGTTGCAGACGCTCCGCACGAGCTGGTCGGTGAACCCCGCCCCCTGCACCACGACCCAGATCACCCCGATCGCCAGG
>CAIVJV010000140.1 GCA_903906325.1 uncultured Gemmatimonadota bacterium | reverse complement strand
TCCGCCGGGCGAACCCCCAGGTGGTGGTCCTCCTAGCGCAGATGGAGGCGCCCAAGAACCTCGGGGCGGCCTACACTCGCACCTTCCGCGACCTCTTCCAGGCGGTGGGGCGGGAGCAGGGGGTCGGGGTGATCCCCTTCTTCTTGGAGGGGGTCGCCGGGGTCCCGGCGATGAACCAGGAGGACGGGATCCACCCGACGGAGGAGGGCGCCCGGAAGGCGGCGCGGAACATGTGGCGGACGCTGGGGCCGGCGATCCAGGCGCTGACCCCTCCACAGAGTTGACCCTCGGGGGCGTGAGGGGCTAAATTCCAAGGCTGTCGAGGTTTAGCCGGCCTGTCCACCTGTCGCTCCCAGTCCCATGGCGCTCCCAGCCACCCAGATCCGTCGCGGGATGGTGATCGTCTTCGAAGGCGATCCCTGCCGCATCATCGAGTTCCGCCACCACACGCCGGGCAACCTCCGCGCGATGGTGCAGGCCAAGCTCAAGAACCTCCGCTCGGGGAACAACTTCGAGCATCGGTTCCGCGCCGACGACCAGGTGCACAAGGCCGACATGGAGACGCAGGAGCTCCAGTTCCTCTACAAGAGCGCCGATTCGTACCACTTCATGAACACGGAGAACTACGAGCAGCTCGAGATGGACGAGGAGACGCTCGGCGACAACGCCCCGTGGATGCAGGACAACATGATGGTGATGGTCGAGTTCTATAATGGGAAGCCGATGTCGGTGCAGCTCCCGCAGTTCCTGAACCTGACGATCACCGAGACGGCCCCGGTGATGAAGACCGCGACCAAGACCGCGAGCTCCAAGCCCGCGGTGCTGGAGAACGGGGTCACGATCCAGGTGCCCGAGTTCATCGCGTCGGGGGAGCGGGTGCGGGTGAACCCGAACACCGGCGAGTATATGGATCGCGCGAAGGACTGAGCGCGCGCGTGGGGTGGCGCCGGAGGGTGCCCCCCGTTCGGGTTGATTCAGGGGTCGGTCGGGCCTAGCTTTCGTGGCTCTGGCAGGGCAGGGGCCAGAGCGGTGTGGTGGATGTAGCTCAGTCGGTTAGAGCATCGGATTGTGGTTCCGAGGGTCGCGGGTTCGAATCCCGTCATCCACCCTGCCTAGGTCCGTAGCTCAATTGGTAGAGCACCGGTCTCCAAAACCGGCGGTTGGGGGTTCGATTCCCTCCGGGCCTGTGCGAACGGCAGGTGGCAGGGAGGCAGGGGCGGGACTTTGCGGCGGTATCGTCTAGGGGACTAGGACACAGCCCTCTCAAGGCTGGAACACGGGTTCGAATCCCGTTACCGCTATGGGTAGGACCGCAGGAGAGTCAGGACCAGCAGGACGATCGGGCCCCATCGTCTATCGGTTAGGACGGCACCCTTTCAAGGTGCAGAGACGGGTTCGATTCCCGTTGGGGCTATCGCCTCACGGATCGTGAGGGTGTAGGAAGGGGGCGTAGCTCAGTTTGGTTAGAGCACTCGACTGTCACTCGAGAGGTCGCGGGTTCGAGCCCCGTCGCTCCCGTTGTTGGATGCCCTGGTGGTGAAATTGGTAGACACGCCATCTTGAGGGGGTGGTGCCGCAAGGCGTCGCGGTTCGAGTCCGCGCCAGGGCATTCGCAGGACCTCGTTCGTCGCTCCACCGTCGTCCGCAGGTCGCAGGGTCACAACCGCCACAGTAGCTCAGGGGTAGAGCACTCGATTCGTAATCGAGCGGTCGTGGGTTCAATTCCCACCTGTGGCTCTGCATGAGTCATCACGACGCCCGCCGGCACCCGCCGGGGGGCGTTTTGTCATCCTAGCCGGGGCGGACGGCCCGCCGTACCTTCGCCCCATGCCCCTCGACCCACAACTCTTCCAGGTCCTCGTCCTCCTCGGGATCTTCCTGACCTTCGGCCTCGCCGAGGTCGCGGTGGGACGCTTCTTCCCCCCGGAGGCCGGCCACGAGGACGATCGCCTCGACGTCGCGGTGGGCCTCATGTTCCCCGTGGTCGCCTCAGGGGTCTACGCGACCTCCCGCGCGATCTGTGCGGCGCTCTTCCCCGATGCGCGCGACGCCTGGGCCGACTGGCCCTGGTACGCGATGGTCGGCGTCCTCCTCCTCGCCGACGACCTCACGCAGTACTGGTGGCACCGCCTCTCGCACACCTCGGTGCTCTGGCCGCTGCACCGCGCGCACCACTCCGCCGCCTACATGAGCGTGCGCGTGGTCTATCGCAACAACTTCCTCTATTACCTCCTGATGCCGGGCCTCTGGTTCGGCGGGGCGCTCCTCTACCTCGGTTTCGGTTGGGTCTTCGTCTACTACAGCACGGTGAAGCTCCTGGTGATCACCGGCGCGCACTCCGCGGTGCGCTGGGACACCGTCCTGTACAAGTATCGGATCCTCCACCCCCTCGCCTGGATCCTCGAGCGCACGATCTCGACCCCCGCGACCCACCACGCGCACCACGCCCTCACGCAGGACGATGGGATCGGGCACTACGACGGGAACTACGGGAACCTGCTCTTCCTCTGGGATGTGCTCTTCGGCACGGCGCATATCACACGCACCTTCCCGCGGCCTATGGCCTCAAGGACGATCGCCGCCACGGGCAGGAGCGGTGGCTGCATCAACTCCTCTTCCCCCTGCTGCGGTCGACGCGCGCCGAGACGGTCCTCGGGCGCGACAAGCATATCCCGATCGACTGAGGCGCGATGCAGATCGCCCATCCCTATCTCCTCTTCATCGGGGATGTCCCCGATGCGCTCGCCGCCAAGACCGCCTTCGGGATCGTCGATTGGCGGCGCGAGTGGTGCCTCGCGCAGCTTCGGCTCCCCGGCTGCCAGGCCGACCTCGGCCTCCCCGATCGCACCATCGCCGAGTCGGCGGCGGCGGGGGTGAAGACCCTCGTGATCGGCGCGGCGAATGCGGGCGGGGTGCTCCCGCCGCACTGGGTGGCGACGATCGTCGAGGCGCTCGCGGCGGGGATGGATATCGCGAGCGGGCTCCATGTGCGGCTCGATTCGATCCCCGAGATCCGCGAGGCCGCGGCGCGCCATGGGCGGCAGCTCTTCGACGTGCGGCACGCCTCGCAGCGCTTCGCCACGGGGAAGGGCACGCCGCGCACGGGGCGGCGGCTCCTCACGGTGGGGACCGACTGCTCGGTGGGGAAGAAGTACACCGCCCTCGCGCTCGAGCGGGAGATGCGTGCGCAGGGGATGGACGCCGACTTCAAGGCCACGGGGCAGACGGGGATCTTCATCAGCGGGCGCGGGGTCGCGATCGACGCCGTGGTCGCCGACTTCATCTCCGGGGCGGTGGAGTGGATCTCCCCGGACGCGGCGCCCGCGCATTGGGACCTGATCGAGGGGCAGGGCTCCCTCTTCCATCCCTCCTTCGCCGGGGTGACGCTCGGGCTCCTCCACGGCGCGCAGCCCGACGCCTTCGTGGTCTGTCACGAGCCCACGCGCACCACGATGCGCGGGGTGCGGCATCCCCTCCCGTCCATCCAGGCGGTGATCGATCTCACCATCACGTGTGGACGCCTCACCAACCCCGCGATCCGGCCGGTGGGGATCGCGATCAACACCCAGGCGCTCACCGAGGAGGCCGCGCGGGCGCTCTGTGTGGAGGTCGCGGCGGCGCATGGGCTCCCGGCGACCGATCCGGTGCGCTTCGGCGTGCGGGCGATCGTCGAGCGGGTGCGCGCCGAGTTCACATGAGCGCGCGCGAGAGCGCCCCAGGGATCGCCCGAGGGATCACGCTCGAGGTCGCCGTCGAGCGGTGGCCGATCGCGGGACGCTTCACCATCGCGCGGGGGAGCCGCACCGAGGCGGTGGTCGTCGTCGTGACGCTGCGTGCGGCGGGGGCGGTGGGGCGCGGGGAGTGTGTCCCCTATGCGCGGTACGGGGAGTCGGTGGAGAGCGTGGTGGCGCAGATCGAGTCGCAGCGCGCCGCGCTCGCCGCCGCGGCGGCGAGCGACCTCGGCGCGGTGCGCGATGCGCTCCAGCGCGCGCTCCCCGCTGGCGCCGCGCGCAACGCGCTGGATTGCGCCGCGTGGG
>CAIVJV010000139.1 GCA_903906325.1 uncultured Gemmatimonadota bacterium | reverse complement strand
CTCCCGACGAGTCGCTTCGGGCCGCGGCCAGCGCTCCCGACCGTGCGGCTCGAGGATGGACGCGCACTCCCACCCCTTCCCGTGGGACAGGATTCGGTCCCCGAGTACTCCGCCTGGTACTACCGCCGTCTCGACGTCCATCGCTGGGGGAGTTACGCGATGCTCCCGCTCTTCGCGTATCAGTACTGGGCCGGTACCCAGCTGATGCGCGGGGATGACGAGGGGGAGGGTGTCGAGGATGGCCACGAGCTCGCCGCCACCGGCGTCGCGACCCTCTTCACCGTCAACACCGTCACCGGGCTCTGGAACCTCTATGAGGGGTGGAACGATCCCACCGATCGCACCCGGAAGCGGTTGCATGTCATCCTGTTGCTCGCCGCCGACGCGGGGTTCGTCGCGACAGGGCTCTTGGCGGAGGAGGCCGATGATTCCGGCCGTGCCCGTCGCACCCATCGCACCGTCGCCATCGGATCGATGGCGCTCGCCACCTCCGGCTGGCTCATGATGCTCGACCTCTTTCGCTGAGGCACCGATGACCGATTGCCTGCACCCGTGTCCCCTCCGTGACCAGACGTCCATTCCGTCGATCGATCAGGACCGCCGCCGATTCCTCTCGGCCTCCCTCGCCGCGTCGGTGCTGGCGGTGCTCTCCGCGTGTGGTGACGATGGGCCGCTCGGCGGTGACGATGATGAGGGGACCGGGGGCGGGGGATCGCCCCCGACCGGTCGGTTGACCGTCGTCCTCGCGAATTTCCCCGCCTTGGCCGCCGATGGCGGGATCGCGCGCGTCGATGGGGGGAGCACGACCCCGGTCGCGGTGGTGCGGGTGAACGCCACCACGTATCGCGCCTTCTCGATGGTCTGTCCGCATGCGGGCACCACCATCACCATCACCACCGGCGGATTCCGTTGCCCGAACCACGGGGCGGTCTTCAATGCCGCGGGTGTCCGGACCGGGGGCCAGGTGACCAGCGACCTGCGGGAGCTCCCGGTGGTCTACACCTCGGCGACGCAGACGTTGACGATCAACTGAGGACGCGGGTCAGGGGACCCGCGCCTCGAGCTCCGTCTCGATCGCGTCCGGCAAGAGCCGCAGGACGTCGAGCCCGGTGAGCGCCTCGACCTGATCGATGGTCACGCGGTAGGTCTGCCACGCCACCGTGCGGATCCCGGCCTCGTTCGGCATGATCACCGCGACGACCTGCACGTCCGCCGCGCTTGTGACGCTCGCGAGCCCCGCGTCCCGCGGGAGCAGGAGCGCCACCTTCCAGACCTGCGCGGGGATCGTGATCTTGCCCTCGCCCTTCACCGTCCCCTTGGAGCCCGTCGCCCCCGCGATCACATACACCTCCTTGCCGCTGAGGATCGCCTGGTCGGTGAGGTACGCCTCGAGGGTCGCCCACGGGCCCTGATTGTTGTCCGCCGCTTGCGGGATGATGTTCGAGAAGTGGAAGGTGCGCGCGTTGTCCAAGGCGCCGGCCGTGCGGTCGAATGACCGGACGAGATGTCCGCGGTCGATCAGGTATCCCGCGGCGGTCCCCGCCCCGGTGTAGTCGGCGGTCGTGAGTCGATTCGCAGCAGGGAGCTCCGGGTCGTAGGTATAGCAGTCGCACCGGTCCTCGGTCCCGATATGCGTGAGGTCGAGGGCGTAGCTCACCCAATTCGGGATCCCGCGTGTCACATCGAAGGAGGTCGTGTACTCGGCGCGCCGGATGATCACCTCATCCGCGGCGTTCCCATCGGTCGGATCGCCGAACTCGGTGTTCCCCGCATATGCGGCGGTGGTCGCGGCCGCTGCGACGCGCGTGCGTAACGGGTACGTGCTCGTCGTGCCGTCAGAGGCCGTCGCGCGGAGCACCGCGGTCCCGGCGCCCGTCGCACGGACCACGCCGCGGGCATCGACCGAGGCGAGGGTCGGCGTCTCGGAGCTCCAGGTGAAGGTCGTCGCGATCGTCTCCCCCGTGGTGCCGGACCGCAGGGTCGCGAAGATCTGATCCTCGAATCCCACGGGGAGCGAGGGGTCCGCGTTGGTCCGCCCAGAGAAGCTCACGATGTTGGATGTCGGCGGCGCCACCGCGTAGCAGTAGCCGAAGTTCGCCGCGCGTAGGCTCCAGGTGCCGGCGGCGTCCCGGTGGAGGCTCTGGCCGATCGCCGGCGCGGGGTCCTGGCTCACGGGGATCGCCGTCGGCGTCACCCCGAGCGCGGGTCCCGCGGTCGCGCTGAAGGTCCCTTCGTAGGTGAGGAACTCGACGACGCTGTCGCGAGGGGTCACCAGCGCGATCCCATCGGGGGAGCCGTTCTGGAGATTCAACGCCCAGGTCCACGCCGTGCCGCGCCCTCCGCATTGATTCGCGAGGATGCCGGTGAGCTCCAACGTGTCGTAGGGGACGCCGCCGTTGCCGTTGTACAGCACGAGGGACCATCCGGCGAGATCGGTCCCAGCCGGTCCTTCGACCTCGATCGCCTCGTTCACATCGGTGCCGACGTTGTCGTAATGGATCTCACTGATCCGCACCGCCGGGAGCGGCGCCGGTGGCGTCACCACCACCACGCTCACGGTGTCCGCCGGACCTGTGGCGATCGCGGCGATGATCGAGCTCCCGCCCGCGGTGACCCCGGTCACCCGACCCGTCGCGCTGACCGTGGCGACCGCGCTGTTCGTCGACCGCCAGGTGATCGTCGTGCCGGCGGCCGGTGCGCCCTTGGCATCGGTCACCATCGCGGTGAACACCGTGCTGTCGCCCACAGGGATCGTGTCGAGGGCGGGGGTCACCACCACGGAGAGGATCGGGGCAGGGGCGGTCCCCCCATCACCGCCGCCAGCGCAGGCGAGGGCCAAGGTCGAGAACGCCACGATCGAAGGTCGGTGCATGCGCGGGATGGGCGAGGGATCGAAACGGCATGGAGGGTAACGATTCGAAGGCGCGACGCCAACCACCCTCGACGCCTCGCTCGGCGGACGTTACCATCTCGGGACCCTCCCACGTCCGAGTCCTCTCAATGCCGCGTGCCTGGTCGAGCGTCGCTCGTCTCCTCCTCCCGATCCTCCTCGTCAGCGGGGCGCTCGCCGCGCAGGAGGCCCCGTTCATCGGGGTGCGCGTCGACGCCGATCGCAACAAGCTCCTGCTCGAGGTCCCGGCCGATCGGATCGGTCAGGATTTCATGCACCAGATCGTCCTCGCGACCGGGGCGGGGGTCTCCGCGCTCGGGCTCGATCGCGGGCAGTTGGGTGACGGGACGATCGTCCGACTCGAGCGGCGCGGGAAGCGACTCGTCCTCGTGACCGACAATTGGGGGGTGCGCGCCCCCGGCGCCGCGCCGGCCTCCCAGCGGGCCGCCGCCGAAGCCTTCCCCACGGGCGTGATCGCGGCCTTCCCGATCGAAGGGGAGGCGAATGGTGTGCTCACCGTGGATGCGACCTCCCTCTTCCTCTCCGACGCGTACGGGATCGGCGAGTCGATGCGTCGCGCGCAGCAGGGCACCGCGCGCGTGGATGCGAACCGGAGTTGGTTCGAACCGGCGCGCACCAAGGCCTTCCCACGGAACACCGAGATCCACGCCGTCCTCACCTTCGCGGTCGACAATCCGGGGCCCGCGCTCCGCCGCGCGGCGCCCGTCGCCTCCGCTCCCACCTTCGAGCTCCATCACTCGCTGGTCGCGCTCCCCGAGCGCGACGGATTCCTCGGCCGCGCCGCCGACCCGCGATCGGGCTTCTTCGGCGAGAGCTATCTCGACCTCGCCCAAGGCTTCGACGGCACCTACCGCGGTGGGATGATCAATCGGTGGCGGCTCATCCCGAAGGATCCCGCGGCGTACCAGCGGGGGCAGCTCACCGAGCCGGTCACGCCGATCGTGTACTACCTCGATCCGGGGATCCCCGAGCCCTATCGCACCGCGTTCCGCATCGGTGGGGGATGGTGGAACACCATCTTCGAGGGGGCCGGCTTCAAGAACGCCTTTCAGATCCGCGATCTCCCGGCGGGCGCCGATCCGATGGACGCCCGCTACAACCTGATCTATTGGATCCACCGCAATGGTCCGGGGCCGTCGGTCGGCCCCTCCATCAACGACCCGCGCACCGGGGAGATCGTCCGCACCGTCGTGCGCATGGATGCGTGGCGGTCCCTGATCGACTACAACATCTATGCGGGCTTGATGCCCGCGGTCGGTCGATCGCGCCCGAACGTCTCCGCCGAGGCGTTCGCGATGGCGCGTCGGCGCCAGCATGCGGCCCATGAGATCGGGCATACGCTCGGGCTCTCCCACAACTACATCGCCCATGCGCAGGGGCGGTCGAGCGTGATGGACTATCCATTCCCGCTGATCACCGTGGACGGGAAGGGGCAACTCGACTTCTCCAAGGCGTACGCGCCGTTCGCGGGGGCATGGGATTCCCTCGCGATCCGCTACGGCTACACCTGGTATCCCACCCCGCAGGCGGAGCGTGAGGGGCTGGCGAAGATCGTGCAGGAGGGCCTCACACGCGACCTGCGATTCGTCGCGGATCAACACGCGGGGGCCGAGGGATCGATCCCCGTGGTCACCCGGTGGGTGGAAGGGGCGACCATGTTCGAGGCGGTCGAGCGCACCAGTGCCGTGCGGAAGGCCGGGATCGCGGCCTTCGATGAGCGCGCGATCGGGATCGGTGAGCCGATGTATCTCCTCAACATGCGGTTCACGCATCTCTACCTCCATCATCGGTATTCGCTCGAGGGACTCGTGAAGACCCTCGGCGGGATGGATTTCCGCTATGCGATGCGGGGCGATGGGCAGGCCCCGACCACCGTCGTGCCGGCGGCGGATCAGCGGAGGGCGCTCGCGATGGCGCTCGATGCGCTGGAGCCCGAGCAGCTCGCCGTGCCGCCCAAGGTGCAGGCGCTGATCCCACCGGTGCCGGCGGGCGGGGATCCGAGCATGGCCTGGGCGCCATCTGCGGCGGGGACCGCGTACGATGAGATCACGCTCGCGGGCGGGCTCGTCACCGAGGTG
>CAIVJV010000138.1 GCA_903906325.1 uncultured Gemmatimonadota bacterium | reverse complement strand
GGGCTCGGCGAACGTGAAGAAGGCCGAGCACTTCCAACTCGTCGAGCGGGCCGGGGGGTCGCTCAACGGCTCCACCCAACCCGATCGCACCAACTACTACCAGGTCCTCCCGTCGAATCACCTGAATCTCGCGCTCTGGCTCGAGGCGGATCGGATGCGGTCGCTCGCGGTGACGGCGGAGAACCTCAAGAACCAGCAGGAGGCGGTGAAGGAGGAGCGCCGGCTCCGCGTGGACAACCAGCCGTATTCGGCGGGGTTGGTCGATTCGCTCCCCACGATCTTCGATCGCGCGACCTGCTTTCCTTACGCGCACTCGATCATCGGGTCGATGGACGATCTGAACGCCGCGAAGGTCGAGGATGTGAAGGCCTTCTTCGATCTCTACTACGCCCCGAACAACGCGACGCTCGTGATCGCGGGGGATTTCCAGCCGGCGCAGGCGAAGGCGCTCGTCGCGCAGTACTTCGGCGGGATCCCACGGGCGCAGACCCCGCCGGCGGTCAGCTGTGCGCCGCAGCAGGGCACCGGCCGCGAGCAGGTGAAGCGGATCGCGGATAAGAACGCGACCCTCCCCGCGGTGCTGATCGGATATCGCGCGGTGCCGCCGGCCCACGCCGACTTCCCCGCACTCGAGCTGTTGGGGACGATCCTCGGGAGTGGGGAGAGCTCGCGGCTCAACCGGTCGCTCGTGCGCGAGCAGAAGCTGGCCGCCGGCGCGCAGACCCTGGTGAACCCCTTCGGCCCGATGCGGGGCGCCGGGATCTTCGGCGCGCTCGCGATCGCGAATCAGGGGATGAGCGCCGACTCGATCCGCGCCGCCCTCGTGCGTGAGATGGCACAGGTCGGCCGGAGTGTGACCGCCGAGGAGCTCACGAAGGCCAAGAACGCGTGGCGTGCGCAGACGATCTTCGGGCGTCAATCGGCGCTCGCGATGTCGGAGGCGGTGCACTATGCCGCGCTCTACCTTGGCGACGTGAGCGCGGTGAACCGTGATGCCGCACGCTATGAGGCGGTGACCCTCGAGGATATCCGCCGCGTGGCCGCGACCTATCTCCGTCCTGACAACTCCCTCTCCCTGCTGATCGTCCCGGAGGCCCGCTGATGCGTACGCTCCCGTTCCTCGCGGGCGCCGTCGCGACGGCGCTCACCTCGCTCGTGGCCTCGACGGCCGAGTTGACGGCGCAGTACCCGACGAAGCCGCCGGCCGCGATGCCGATCCAGCCGGCGCAGTTCCCGCCCTTCGCAGAGGCGACCCTCCCCAACGGACTCCGCCTCCTCGTGGTGACGAACCGCAAGCAGCCGGTCCTCTCGCTCACCCTCTCCATCCCGGCGGGTGGGGTCTACGACCCCGCGACGCGTGTCGGCCTCTCCGAGATGATGGCGGGGCTCCTCACCAAGGGGGCGGGGTCACGTTCCGCCGATCAGATCGCCGCAGCGATCGAAGGGGTCGGTGGTTCCATCGGGGCCTCGGCCGGTGCGGACTATATGACGGTGAACGCCTCGGTGCTCGCCGCGGATAAGCAGCTGGCCTTCGATCTCCTCGCGGACGTCGTGATGCGACCGACCTTCCCCGAGACGGAGGTCGAGCTCCTGCGCAAGCAGACGCTTTCCTCACTCGCGCTCGCCAAGTCGCAGCCGGCATCGATCGCCTCGCGCTTCTTCGCGAAGGGGCTCTACGGGGAGCATCCGTACGGCCGCTCCGCCGATGAGGCGAGCGTCGGCGCGATCACGCGCGAAGAGCTGGTGGCCTTCCATGGGCAGCGGGTGCGGCCCGGTCAGGCGCTCCTCGTGATCGCTGGGGCGATCGATGCGGCCGAGGCGCGGCAGATGACCGAGGCGGCGTTCGGCGCGTGGGGCGGTGCGACGGTGGCCGCGGTGGCGCCGCGCCCGGCCCCGCAGCGCATGAAGTCGGAGATCCTCCTCGTGCATCGTCCGGGTTCGGTGCAGGCGAACCTCGTGGTGGGGAACACCACCTGGCCGCCGACCGATACGCGCGGCTACGCACTCACCCTGGCCAATCAGGTCCTCGGTGGCGCGGCTGATGCGCGCCTCTTCTCGATCCTCCGTGAGGAGAAGGGGTGGACGTATGGCGCGTACTCGAACGTCTCGCGCCGGAAGCAGCTCGGGAGCTTCACCGCGACCGCCGAGGTCCGGAACGCCGTGGCCGACTCGGCGCTCACCGAGTTGCTCGCCCAGATGCGGAAGATGGGGACCACCCCGGTGCCGACGGCGGAGTTCGAGCAACAGAAGCAGGCGTTGGTCGGACAGTTCCCGCTCACGATCGAGACCGCCGATGCCGTCGCCTCGCAGGTAGCCAATGCGCGTCTCTTGGGGCTCCCGACGGATTATGTGCAGACCTATCGGCAGCGGCTTGCGGCGGTGACGCCGGCGCAGGCGATGGCCGCATCCAAGGCCGCGATCCGCGCCGATGCGGCGTATATCGTCGTGGTCGGTGACGCGGTGGTGCTCGGGCCGAAGCTCACGGGGATCGCCCCGGTCGCGATCGTGGACGTGGAAGGGAAGCCGCTCACCGCCGCCGATCTCGAGGTGAAGACGGGGGCGATCGCGGTCGATCCCACGCGGCTCGTCGCCTCGGCGGATTCGTTCGCGATCCTCGTGCAGGGGAACGAGTTCGGCTTCCAGACCTCGCAGCTCGCGCGCGAGGGGGACGGCTGGGTGTACACGGAACGGGCGCAGATCGCCTCGTTCGTGCAGCAGAACACCGAGGTGCGCTTCGGGGCGGATCTCGCGCTGCGTGGCCTGCAGCAGTCAGGGCAGATCCAGGGTCAGCCGGTGAAGCTCACGGTCACCATCGCCAACGGGAAGGCGAGTGGAGAGGGGAACACCCCGGGGGCGCAGGGCATGACCCCCGTGAAGTACGCCGATGTGGCGATCCCGGCGGGCACGCTCGAGGAATCGCTCGCCTCGGTGATCATACCGCTCTTCACCTGGGGGCCGAAGGCGAAGCACACCTTCGCGGTCTTCGCGTCGAGCGAAGGGACGGTGCAGTCGCGCACCCTCGAGGTGGTCG
>CAIVJV010000137.1 GCA_903906325.1 uncultured Gemmatimonadota bacterium | reverse complement strand
TCCTGAGTTATGCGGCAGCCGGGCGCGACGAGGGGAGCGCGCTCCAATGGTATGGGATCGCCAAGACCGCCGCGGCGATCGCCGTCGCGGTGATCGCCCCGCTCTTGGGCGCGGTCGCCGACTTCCGCGCCGCGAAGAAGCGATTCCTCGGCGCCTTCATGCTGCTCGGCGTCGCCGCCACCTCGGCGATGTTCCTGATCGGACAGGGGCAGGTGCTCCTCGCGTCGGCGCTGCTGGTGCTCTCGATCATGGGGGCGACGGCGAGCACGACGTTCTATGAGGCGCTGCTCCCGCACATCGCGTCGGAGGAAGAGATCGATCGCGTCTCGACGGCGGGATATGCGTTGGGGTATGTGGGGGGTGGCCTGTTGTTGCTCGCCAACATCCTGATCATCCAGGACCCGGGGATGATCGGACTCCCGGTGGGGGATGGACTCACGCCCGAACAGAAGAGTCTGCCGGCCCGACTCGCCTTCCTGAGCGCGGGGGTCTGGTGGCTCCTCTTCTCGATCCCCGTGTTGCGGAAGGTACCGGAACCGCCGCGGACGCTCGAGCCCGATGAGGTGCAGGGGATGCCCGCGTGGCGGATCGCCTTCACGCGGCTCGGCGAGACGCTCACGGAACTACGTGGCTACAAGCAGGCCTTCCTGCTGATGGTCGCCTTCACGATCTACAACGATGGGATCCAGACGATCATCGGGATGGCGGCGGCGTATGGGAAGACCGTGGGGATCGCGGACAAGGATCTGATCGCCGCGATCCTCCTAGTGCAGTTCGTGGGGATCCCCTTCGCCTTCGCCTTCGGGTTCGTGGCCAAGTGGCTCGGGGCCAAGCGGTCGGTCTTGTTCGGACTCGCCTCCTACGCCGGGATCTGCATCTACGCGTACGGGATGGACACGACGCGCGAGTTCTACACCCTCGCGATCCTCGTGAGTATGGTGCAGGGCGGGACGCAGGCGCTCAGCCGGTCGCTCTTCGCCTCGATGATCCCCAAGCATAAGAGCGGGGAGTTCTTCGGATTCTTCTCCGTCTTCGAGAAGTTCGGCGGGATCCTGGGGCCGGTGCTCTTCACATTGGCGATCGGCGCGGGGGAGAGTTCGCGGACGGCGATCCTGAGCGTGATCGTCTTCTTCGTGGTCGGCGGGCTGGTGCTGACGCGGGTGGACGTGGCCGCGGGTGAGCGGGCGGCGAGAGAGGCGGATCAGGGGGTCCGGGCGGTCTAGCGCGTGCCGCCCGCACCCGGGGGTGGTATGTTCTGCGGCATCTCTCTCCTCAGCCCGGCCATCTCCCATGGACCTGCGTGAGCGTCTGTCGGCCCTCCTCGCCGACGATCTGACCATCGAGCGTGAACTCGGCGGCGGCGGGATGTCCCTCGTCTTCCTCGCCCGCGACCGGCGCCTCGGGCGACGCATCGTGATCAAGGTGATCGCGCCCGAGTTGGCGGCGGCGATGAGCAGTGGTCGTTTCGAGCGGGAGATCCAGCTCGCGGCGTCACTCCAGCAGGCGAACATCGTCCCGCTCCTCACCGCAGGGGCCGCGGAGGAGATCCGCTACTATACGATGCCCTTCGTCGAGGGCGAGTCGTTGCGCGCACGGCTCGCGCGGGGGCCCCTCTCCGAGGTGGAGACGATCAGCATCCTCCGAGACGTCGCCCGGGCCCTCCTGTACGCCCACGAGCGCGGCGTGGTCCATAGGGACATCAAGCCGGACAATGTTCTCCTCTCCGGGGAATCCGCGGTGGTGACCGACTTCGGGATCGCGAAGGCGATCACGGCGTCGCGCACCATGGTGGGGGATGGCTCGAGTTCGCTGACGCAGATGGGGACGGCGATCGGGACACCGGCCTACATGGCTCCCGAGCAGGCGACTGGGGATCCGGCGACCGACCACCGGGCCGACCTCTACGCCCTGGGCTGCATGGCGTTCGAATTGTTGACCGGGTCGCCGCCTTTCCTCGGACGCTCGGTACATCAGCTGATGACGGCGCACCTCACGGAGCCGCCGCCGAGTCTCGCCTCGCGACGCCCGGGGATCGATGCGGGCCTCGAGGCGCTCGTCGCGGCCTGTCTCGCGAAGGAGCCTGCCCAGCGTCCGGCGAACGCCCGCGAGGTGTTGCGGCAGCTCGAGCTCATCGGGAGTGGTTCCGCGCGGGAAGCGGCCGGATCGGTCCTCGCGCAGCGACCGCGCTCGCTCGCACAGGCACTCGGGATCTGGGGCGTGGTCTTCGGGGCGACCTGGCTCCTCGCGAAGGCGGCCGTGGTGGGGATCGGACTCCCCACCTGGACGGTGCCGCTCGCCGTGGGCCTCGCCGCGCTGGGGCTCCCAGCCGTCCTCATCACCTGGTTCATCCAGCGCACGGCCCGGGCCGCGCTACTCGCGACGCCGGCGTTCACACCACGCGGGGGCACGGTGGTCCGAGGGACGATGGCGACGCTCGCGCTCAAGGCGAGTCCGCACGTGTCGTGGCGTCGGACGCGGCGGGCTGGGATCGCTGCCGCCGCCCTCCTCGTGCTGAGCCTGTCGACGGTCCTCGTCCTGCGCCAGTTCGGGCTCGGCCCCGCGGCCTCCCTGCTCGCGGCCGGGGCGATCCGCGGCGATGCGCGAGTCCTTGTCGCGCAGTTCTCGACCACCGCGAGCGATACCTCGCTCGCGACGGTGGTCGCGCAGGCGATGCGCACGGCCCTCGGACAATCGGAGACGATCCGCCTCGTCACGCCAGCGGAGATCGCGGCCGGGCTCGCCCGCATGACCCTGCCACCGACGACCCCGCTCACGGCGACGACGGCACAGGAGCTGGCGACGCGCGAAGGGATCCCCCTGCTCCTGACCGGCCAGATCGCCTCACTCGGGAGTGGGTTCGTCGTGAGCGTGAATCTCGTGTCGGCGGACTCCGGGAACGTCCTCACCTCCGTCCAGCGTGGCGCCGATGGGCCAGGGACGCTCCTCGAGGCGATCGATGCGCTCGCGCGGGACCTGCGCTCGCGCATCGGCGAGTCCCTGCGCTCGGTGGCACGCGCACCGAGGTTGCAAAGCGCGACGACCGCCTCGCTCGATGCGTTGCGGGAGTACACGCGTGGGGTCGAGATCGGCGACCTGCGTGGCGACTTCCTCGCGGCGATCCCGCTCCTCGAGCGCGCCGTGACCATCGACTCCACCTTTGCCTCGGCCTGGCGCAAACTCGCCGTCTATCGCTTCAACGTCGGGGCCCCCGAATCGCAGATCCTCGCCGCGACCGTCGCCGCCTACCGGCATCGGGATCGCAGTGCGGGGCTCGAGCGGTCCCAGATCGAGGCGTATTACCTCGAGCGGCTGAGCACCCGCGAGGCGATGGCCCTCTATGCGAGGACGCCTGGGCTCTCGCAGAACAACCATGCGCTCATGCTCCTCGGTCGCGGGCGGTATGCGGCAGCGGAGTCGGTGGTGACCGCGGAGATCACCGGCGCCCCGGCGGGGCGGCCGCCGATCATCCAACTCTATGTCCAGCTCGTGCGGTCGCAGGTCCAGCAGGGCAAGGTCGACGCCGCGCGCGCGAGTTATGCCGCCATGCGACAGGCCTTCCCTGGGGCGTGGTATACGGAGATGGTCGGCATGTGGCTCGGCTGGTCGGTGGGGGGGATCGATTCCGTGCCTCGCCTGTCGAGTGAGGCGCTGGGATCGACGCATCTCCCGCAACGGGCCAACGGGGCGCAGATGGCGGCGATGTACGCGCTCGCCCGCGGCCAGATCCGTCGCCACGGCCCCCTCTTGGCTTCGCTGCTTACCTTCGCGGATAGTGCGGGGTCGGGGATCGATGGCCTCCGGCTGCGGATCGATCACACGGTCGCCTTCGCACGACTCCTCCGTGTGCCAGCGGCCGGGATACGGGAATTGGAGACCCTGCGCCGTACCCTTCAGAAGAGCGAGCTCTCGGCCATCGACCGGCATGACCTCGCCTTCGCGATCGCGTTCGCTCGGCTGGGAGCGGTCTCGGAAGCCACCGCGGCGCTCGAGCGGTACGAGCGAGGCACGACGGAGGAGGAGCGACTCCTCCAATGGGGGGCCTGGCAGGGCGCGCAGGGCGAGCTCGCACTCGCGCGCGGTGACGCGGCGGGCGCATTGACGGCGCTACGCCGCGCCATCGATGCCGATTCCGGCAACCTGGCGGTGGTGGGGTCGCTGGACCTCGACGATCGCTTCGCGCGGGCCTTCGAGGCCGTCGGCCAACGCGACAGCGCGGTCGCGGTGTTGGAGCGGATGCTCCGCCCCGCCGACCTCAACGGGGCGGAGCGACTGGGAGCGATCTGGCCGGACGCCCTGCGACGCCTGGCGGCGCTGCATGAGGAGCTCGGACGTCCCGCCGAGGCGCGCCGTCGGTACGAGGAATTCCTCCGCCTGTGGCGGGATGCCGACCCCGAACTGCAACCGCAGGTCGC
>CAIVJV010000136.1 GCA_903906325.1 uncultured Gemmatimonadota bacterium | reverse complement strand
CTGAGGTGGAGACCAAGTGCCGTGGGGCCCAATGGGGGTGCATCGAGTGCAAGAAGGTCTTGCACGAGCACCTCACCGCGGAGTTGGCGCCGATCCAGGCGCGCGCCGCCGCCCTCGCGGCAGAGCCCGACCGGGTCGATGCCTTGCTCGCCGATGGGGCACGACGCGCCCGCACGGTGGCGCGTGAGACGATGACCGCGGTGCGGGAGCGGATGGGGCTCGCCTCGACCGCGGATGCGGTGTCGACCACCCCCGCCCAGGGAGCGTCCTGATGTCGAAGGTCCTCGGCGGGATCCTCGCCCCGGTCACCACGCCATTCGCTGCGGGGAGCGAGGCGCTCGATCTCGATGGCTTCGCCGCGAACCTGGAGGCGCATCTCGCCGATGGTCTCGATGGGATCGTCGTCGCCGGATCGACCGGGGAGGCGGCGTTGCTCACAGAGGAGGAGCGTGCCTCGCTCCTCGCGGTGGCGCGCGATCGGGTGCCGCGCGACCGGTGGCTCGTGATGGGAACGGGCGCCGAATCCACCACGCAGTGCATCGCGCGGTGTGTCCATGCGGGCTCCGCCGGCGCCGATGCCGTGCTCGTCGTCGCGCCGCACTACTATGCCAACGCCATGACGGTCGAGGCGCTCCGCGCGCATTACCAACGGGTGGCCGATGCCGCCCCGGTGCCGGTGATCCTCTACAACATCCCGAAGTACATGCACTTCGCGTTGAGCGCGGCGTTGGTGGCCGAGTTGGCGGCGCACCCGAATGTGATCGGGATCAAGGACAGCTCGGGCGACGCGGCGATGCTCGCGGGCTTCCTGCAAGCGCAGGGCGACGCGTTCACGGTGCTCACGGGGAATGGGGCGGTCTTCCATGAGGCGCTCGTCGCAGGCGCCCGCGGCGGGATCCTCGCCGTCTCCACCTTCGCAGCGGCCCCCGCGCGGGCCGTCCTCGCCGCGCATCGAGCGGGGGACGTCGCCGCGGGGTCTCAGGCGCAGGCGCGCCTCAAGCCCCTGGCGCAGGAGATCGTCGGCCAGCTCGGGGTGCCCGGGGTCAAAGCCGCGCTCGATGTGGTGGGGCGGGCCGGCGGCGTGCCGCGGCTCCCCCTCCTCCCGCTCGATGCGGCGGGGCGCGAGACGGTCGAATCCCTGCTCGTCTGAGTCGCCGGTCACCGCCCCCCCTCGTCGCATCACGATGACCGCTCCCCTGCGACTCCGGACCTTCGGTGAGCTCCTCCTCGAGCGGGTGCGCGAGGATGGGTCGACCGAGACCGTCTATCGGGCGGGCAAGTTGCTCGCGCTCCTCCTGCATCTCACCACACGGGGAGAGACGCCGCAGCGGCGCGCCGAGCTCGCGGACCTCTTCTGGGGGGACGAGACCCCGGACCGGGCGCGCGCCTCGCTCCGACAGGCGATCGCCTCGTTGCATCGCCTACTGGGGGAGTCCGCGGTGATCGCCACGCGGGAGACGGTGCAGGTGGCCCAGGGCGCGGTCGAGACGGATCGGGCCCGGTTCTTGGCGGCGGTACGCGAGCGCGATGTCCAAGCGGTGATGGCGTGGTATCGCGGGCCCTTCCTCGCGACGGAGCCACGCGTGGGGGTGGAGTTCGAGCGCTGGGTGGCCGGCGAGCGGATGCGCCTCCGGCGGAGCTATCTGGCGGTGATGGAACAGGCGGTCTCCGAGGCGTTGCAGGGGGGCGAGGTCACGCGGGCGACCGAGCTGGCCCGGGCGGTGCGCGCCGCGGAGCCAGAGGAGGCCGATGGCGTCCGACTGCTCTTCGATGCGCTCGGGGCGGGGGGACGTCGCTCCGATGCCCGGCGCGTGATCGAGGATTTCGCCGACCAGTCGGGGCTGGGCGAGGAGCGCCTCCCGTCCGAGTTGATGCAGCGGCTGGAGCGGGTGCAGGAGGGACGCGGTCGCACGTCGGACGAGGGCGAACGCCCCGTCGATGCCGCCGCCTTGTTCGGGCTAGGGTCCGAGTTGGTGGGGCGCGATACGATCCTGGCGGAGCTGATCGCCGCCGCGGAACAGGCGCGATTGGGGACGGCGCGGACGCTGATGTTGGTGGGTATCTCGGGCTCCGGGAAGAGCCGGGTCCTCGACGAGTTCGACGCCCGATTGCGGCTGCGTGGGGCGCGCGTGGTTCGGGTCCGCTTCCTCCCCACGATGCGCGCGGTCCCGTTCGCGGGGGTGGCCGATCTCGTGCGCGCACTGGCCGACCTCCCCGGCGCCCTCGGGGTGAGTGCGACGACCGCCGCGACCCTCGTCGAGTTCCTCCCGGAGTTACGGAGCACCTTCCCCGCCGCCGAGGTGACGACGGTCGGCGAGGCAGATCGGGTGCGTCGCCGGCGCGACGCGCTCCTCGATCTCCTGGCGGCCGTGGCCGAGCGCCGAGCGATCTCCCTCCTGGTGGACGATGCGCAGCATGGGGATCCCGAGACCCTCCTCGTCCTCCGCGCGATCCCAAGTCTGTCTGCGGTCCGCCTCTTGCTCTTGGTCGCGGCGTGGACCCCGATCCTGGAGGGAGGGGATGGGGTCGAGGTACTCGATCTGGCACCGCTCCCCGTGGAAGCGATCCGCGCGATGCTGGCCTACGAGGCGCGGTGGGTGGGGGCCGACTGGGAGGCACCGTTCCTCGATCGGCTCGCCGTGACCTCCGGCGGTATCCCACAGGTCGTCATCCAGGTCGTTCGCGGCCTGCAGGGCGATGGGACGCTGCAGGTCACGGACGGGGACTGGGCCACGAACGATCCGCCTCGCCTGCTCGCGCGGGTCGCGGATGTCCACCCCGTCGCGCCCAACCTCGGGGGGATGTCGGAGATCGGCCGGCTCGTGCTTCGGATCCTCTCGGTCTGGGGGCGCCCGCTCGACGACCAGGCCCTCCGGGGGATCGCGCGTACCCTCGATCTTGGCGCGACGGACGAGGGGTGTGGGACCGCGTTGGAATCGTTGGAGGCGCGCGGGATCATCGTGGCACGAGGGGGAGCCTGGGGGATCGCGCACGACAGCATCGCCGAGGCGTTGCGCGCCGCGGATGATCTGCGACGGCGTGGGGAGACCCGGAGTGCGGTGGTGCAGTGGTGGGTCGCCCAGCGGGATGTGGATCTCCCGACGCTCGAGCATCTGATCCTGCTCTGCGCGGAGAGCGATGACCTCGGGATGGCTCGGATGGCGATCGCCGCGGTGACCCGTGATCCTCGCTGGCAGCGCGCGCAGCGACTCTCCGCGGACCGCCTCGCGAAGCGTCTGGCGGCGGCGTCCGGGCGCCCAGGGTGGGAGCGACCGCTCTTCTCGGGGATGGGGTGGGTCGCGCGCCGCTCGCGGGTCGAGCTCGCGTGGTGGTCGGCCGCCGCCTCGCTCGCGACCATCCTCGTCGTGGCGACCGTGATCATGCTCTGGCCGCGCCTCCGAATCGAAGTCGAGCCCCTCGGGGAGGCCTATCCGAGGCAGCGACTCGCGACGATCCAGGTCCAGCCCCGGGTGGGGGTGTACGATGGGTTCGGGCGTCGGTTGCGCATCAATGGTACGGTCCGGGTGGAGGCCCAGGCGGGGACCCGGCTCACGGGGGACACGGTCATCGCCTTGGAGGATGGCCGCGCGCAGTTCCGTCGGCTGGCGCTCACCGACTATGCGCTCGATCCCACCAGCCCGGATCCGAAGGTGGTGAGCCAGCGCCTCACGTTCCGAGGGTCGGGGCTGATCCTTGGGACCTCGAGCGTCATCCGCGGGTTGATCGGCGAGTTCGAGGAAGAGCTTCGGGTCATCCAAGCGTCGGTCAATGGACAGCCGCTCGATTCGACGCTCACGCTGCGGATCCCGGTCGGCACTCCGCTACATGTCGACCTCACCTTCTCATATACCACCCCCGGGGCCACGGCGAATTATGTCGTCGGGGCTGGGCCGACCTGGCTCGATCCCAAGAGCTCGGTGATTCGCATCGGGGGGCTCCCGCGGCCGGTCATCGATGCCTGGCAGTCGGTCGAATTCGATGTGCCAGCGGCGACGCAGCCGGGGCATCACCATCTCCTCATCCTCTTCCGTGGGGAGGACTCGGTCGACCATCTCTTCTCGGCGACCAATTGGGTGGTGGGACCACCGGTCTGGGGGGATGGCAATGACTTGGCGAGCTCCCTCTCGGAGGCAGAGATCCAGGAGCTTCGGCGGACCGGGCTGATACGCTACGACCGCTATTTGCAGGATTGGTATCGGACCATTCAGGCGCAGCCGGACTTCGGAGGGGCGCGCCTGAAACGGTATTTCCCGGAAGATCAGGTCTCTTTGGTGCCGATCAACGGCACGGCGATCGAGATCGACTTCGTCGCGCCAGGTCGCTGAGCGCTAGCGCGGGCCGCTGTTCGGGGCGAGCTGCCTGAGGCGCTCGCGGAGGCCGTCGGATGAGCTCCTCCCCAAGGCCCAGGCGGCCTCCCGTTCGATCACTTGGCCCTCTCGGAGGAGGGTGGCGAGGAGGTGGAGGATCCGGCGCGGGATCCCACCACTCGCGACGTGGAGGCCGTCCACCAACGTCTCGCCCCACGGGGTCTCGGGGAGACGCGCCATCTCGTGGACCATCCGGCGGACGCCGTCGCGCCGCAATGGGGTGAGGACGATCGGGGGGGAGGTGAGGCGGGCCGGTACCTCGTGCGGTGGGACCGCGACGATGGCGAGGAGTCCGCGTGGGCGCTGGTCATCGAGCGCGGTCAGCATCGCCCGCAGCTCACGGCCGTCGTAGCGGTCGGCGTCATCGATGAGGAGGAGGAGCGGCCCCTCCGCGGTGATCGCGACCGCGAGGTCCATGATCGCGTCGGCGGTCTCACCATTCACGGGGCTGAGGGTGCCCCGCGCCAGTCGTTCGATCATCGGGGCGAAGCGAGGGTCGAGCCCCGCCGCCCCACGGAGGGCGCTCAACGCGACCGCCAGATCGCGGCCACAGGAGGTCGGGAGTCCGGGGACCCCATCGCGCGGCGTCAGATGGACCGTCCGGAACCCATCCGGCGTCGCCCGGAGGGCGAGTTCACGCAGGAGGTGGGACCGTCCGATCCCCGTGGGCCCCGTCACCCAGAGGACCCCGCCCTCCGATGCGGTGTCCGCGAGCCGCCGTTGGATCGTCCGCAGGGCCTCCTCATGGAGGGACGGAGGGCGGAGTTGCGGGGCCGCGGCCCCCGAGGTCAGACGTTGGCGGAGGCTCGTGAGTCGAGCTCCTTCCTCAGGATCGATCGGGTTCCCGCGTTGCAGGG
>CAIVJV010000135.1 GCA_903906325.1 uncultured Gemmatimonadota bacterium | reverse complement strand
TGACACCATGGTGCTGTGGTGGGCGCTCTCCTTGGGCGCGTGTCTCGGTGGGAATGGCACCCCGATCGGCGCCTCCGCGAATGTGACGACGCTCGGGATGGCGGAGAAGCAGGGGATCCGCGTGAGCTTCGGGGAGTTCGCCGCGGTCGGCGTGCGGGTGATGCTCTTCACCCTCCTGGTGTCGAGCGTCTTCCTTGCCGGGTTCGTCGCGCTGGGACCCGATCGGGTGGCGGTCGTCGGCGGTGGCATGCTCGCCGTGGTCGCGCTCCTGCTCTGGCGCTACGAGCGGCGCGCGTTGGGATGATATCGCGCGCCGCGTGACGCCCGCGTGTTCAGGCGGGGTCGGTGAACCAGCGCCTGCGACCCCAGAGCGAGAGATAGACGAGCGCGACGAGCGCTGGCACTTCGATGAGCGGCCCCACCACCGCCGCCAAGGCCTGCCCTGAGGCGAGACCGAAGGTCGCGACGGCCACGGCGATCGCGAGCTCGAAGTTGTTCCCCGCGGCGGTGAAGCTCAGCGCCGCCGTCGTCTCGTAGGGGAATCCGAGCCGCGTCGAGAGCCAGAACGAGGCCCCGAACATCAGCACGAAGTAAGCGAGGAGCGGGAGCGCGATCCGCGCCACGTCGAGGGGAAGGGCGAGGATCCGGTCCCCCTGCATCGCGAACATCAGGACGATGGTATAGAGCAGGCCGAGCAGCGCCGTGGGGCCGATGCGCGGGAGGAAGGTCCCCTCGTACCATGCGGCGCCGCGGCGGGTGACGAGGATTTTTCGCGTGAGATATCCCGCCAGGAGCGGGACGCCAAGGAAGATCGCGACGCTCTCCGCGATGGCGCGCATCGAGACCACCACCTCGGTCCCCGGGAGGCCGAGCCAATGCGGGATCGCGGTCAGGAAGAGCCAGCCGAGGAGGGAGTAGGTCAGGATCTGGAAGAGCGAGTTGAGGGCGACGAGCACCGCCGCGAGCTCACCGGACCCGCAGGCGCGGGTGTTCCAGACGAGCACCATCGCGATGCAGCGCGCGAGGCCGATCAGGATGAGCCCGTCGCGATAGGCCGGGAGGTCGGGGAGGAAGAGCCAGGCTAGCCCGAACATGAGGATCGGTCCCACGATCCAGTTGAGCACGAGCGAGGTGGTGAGCACCCGTGGGTCGGCAGTCGAGGCGCCGATCGTTTCGTACCGCACCTTCGCGAGCACCGGATACATCATCCAGAGGAGCCCGATCGCGATCGGCGCCGAGACCCCGGCGACCTGCATCGCGTCGAGTCGCGCGCCGAGGTCGGGAAAGGCGCGTCCCAGCAGAAGGCCGAGCGCCATCGCGAGGAGGATCCAGAGGGGGAGCCAGCGGTCGAGCGTGGAGAGACGCGTGAGCACGGGCGTGTCGCGTGCGGTGGTGGATGCGGCGGTCATGCCGAGAAGGTCGGGAGGGGGAGCGCGGCGTGGATCGCCGTGGCCTGCGCGGCGCGCTCCGCAGGGGGGAGGGATTCGAGTGGGAGGGCGAGCAGGGCCTCGATCCGCGCGCGCAACGCCTCGTAGGTGGCGGCGAAGGCGGTCCGGATCGCCTCGGGCGCGGTGGCGTCGGCGGGATCTGGCAGGCCCCAGTGTGCGCGGGCGGCGGCCCCGGGGAAGATCGGGCAGGCGTCGCGGGCGTTGTCACAGACGGTGATCACGAGATCGAACGGTTCCCCGAGGACGGTGTCGATGTGTTTCGGTTGGCGGTCGCCCCAGCGGATCCCATGCGCCGCTAGGACGGCGATCGCCCCTGGATGGACGCGGGCGGCGGGTCGGGAGCCCGCACTCGCGGCCCGGATGGCGCCGGCGGGGCGGGTGGCCCCGAGGGTGGTGAGCAGGGCCTCGGCGAGTTGGGACCGGGCGGAGTTCCCGGTGCAGAGGATGAGGATGGAGAGGGGGCGCATCCTCGGAAAGTTCATCGAGACGCAGGGACGGGTACAGAGCAGGGGTCTCCCCGTGCTAGATTCGTTACACTGCCAAGCGCAATGCTGCAGGCGACCCGGTAGCTCAGCCGGTAGAGCAGCGGCCTTTTAAGCCGTAGGTCGTGGGTTCGAGCCCCACCCGGGTCATCCATGTCGTCGCCTCGTCTCATCCACCGAGTGGCTACGCTGCTCGCCGCCGTCGCGCTCTTCGTGGCGCCGCTGCGGTCGACGGTGGCGTGTGACATGGCGGTGGCGCCTCACGAGCCGCCGCCGACGCTCGATATGCACGCGGGCCACCACGGGCATGCCGAGTCCCCGCCCACGCCGGAGCCGTCCGATGCGGGTACGATGCCCTGCGACGATTGGGCGAGCTGTGCGATGATCGCGCTGCCTCCGCGCGTAGCGGTCCGGGCC
>CAIVJV010000134.1 GCA_903906325.1 uncultured Gemmatimonadota bacterium | reverse complement strand
CGCAGTACGCCGCCATCTCCCCCGCCGCACGCTGATCCAAGAGCGAATAGCAGAGCTGATTGGTCGCGATCGGGATCCCGCTCTCCACCGCCAGGCGCAGATGCGCCGTATCGGTGTTCGTGAGCCCGAGGTGCGCGATGCGCCCCTCCCGGCGGAGCTCGTCGAGATAGAAGAGGGCGTCGAGCCACGCGGGATGCGCATAGCTCCACGCATGGAACTGCAGGAGATCGATCCGCTCGACCTGCATGCGGCGGCAGGCGCGATCGACGGCCGCGTGCACCATCGCACGGGTGATCGGCCCCGGCTCAGGGACCCACTTGGTGAGGAGTTGCGTGGCGGGCGCACCTGGACGCGCACGAAAGCGTCCGACGATCTCCTCGGCCGACCCATAATGGTCCGCCATATCGAAGGTGGTGAACCCTGCGGCCACGTAGGGGGCCATCGCATCGGCCGCGCGGTCGAGATCGATCGCGCGCCCATCGCGCTCCTGGTCGGCGACCTGCCAGAGCCCGGTGAGGATCCGCGCGATGGAGAGGTCGGGGCCGATGACGTGACGACTGATCGTGGACATGGACGACCTACTCCTCGGGAAGGGAGGCGAAGCGCGCCGCGAGATCCCCCTCACGCACACGGAGGCGGCGGAGTTCGACGCGATGGATCAGGAGCCCGATCCCCATCACCACCGCCCAGACCGCGAGCGGACGCTCGTACCAGACCGTGACCGGGGTGGCCAGTTCGCGGCGGACATGGACCGCGAGGAAGAGCGAGAGCACCGAGACCCCGGCGATGCCCACGATCGACCGTACGCGAGGGGAGCGCAGGAAGGTCATCCGCGCCGCCAGCGCCGGGTGCCGCCTCGGGATCACGAGGAGCGCGAGAGCGATGAGCAGGAAGTTCACGAGCATCGCGACCACCATGATGTCCACCCCTTTGGAGAAGCTCCCCGCGGCATGGCTCAGGAGCACCCCGACCGTCGCCATCGCCCCGCTGGCGAGCAGCGCGGCCCGCGGGGTGCGGGTGACCGGGTGCACATCGGCGGCCCACGCGGGGAACACCCCGTCGCGTGCCCAGGCGAACATCAACCGCGAGACGCTGAGCAGCATCCCGGGGAGATCATTGATCAACGCGACGGCGGCGCCGAGGGTGATCGCCGCCCGCCCAAGCGGGGAGAGGAGGGGCGCGAGGAGGCTCGAGGCGGTCGGCGTCTCCCCCGCCGGCGTGGCCGCGACGACCTCCCACGGCACGGCGTGATACACCGCCGCCGCGAAGCTCAGATAGAACGCCGTCACCACCCCGAAGGTGAGGAGGATCGCGCGAGGGAGCGTCCGCGCGGGATCCCGCGCCTCCCCGCCGGCCTGCGCGATCGCATCGAACCCGATGAAGCTCGAGAAGAGCACCGCCGCGGCGGCGATGAAGGTCGCGACGTCGAAGGGGGCGGTCCGTGGCGGGGGGATCGCCACACCACGCGATGCCACGACGGCGGCGAAGGCGGTCTGATCGTGCGACGCGCCCACGAGGATGACGATCACGCCGAGGGCGAACATCACGAGCATGAGGGGGATCAGCGTCCGTTCATACGCCGCGAGTCCGCGCAGGTTGAGCCCCACGAAGCCCCAGACGAGGAGGAGGGCGATCGCGAGCCGCACGGGGCCGTCGAGGAGCGTGGTCGCGAGGCCACCGGCACCGAGCCCCTCGGCCACGCCACTCACGAAGACCGGGATCACGTGCGACACCGCACCGATCACGACCGAGAGGCCCACCCACTGCGAGAACGAGGCGACGAATCCCAGGGAGGGATGGAGCCCTCGACTCGCGAAGAGGTAGCTCCCGCCGGCTCGTGGCATCGCCGAGGCGAGCGCCGCGTAGGCGAGGGCGGCGAGGAAGGCGGGGAGCGCGGCGAAGGCGAAGGCCGGGAGGACCCAGGGCCCGATCCCGGGGACCGTCACCTGGACCAGGAAGGGCATGATATGAATGGACGCGCCGACCATGGAGCAGACGCCCGTGGCGGTGAGGCCGAGGAAGCCGAGGTCGCGGCGGAGGGTGGGCGAGGCGGACACGGTGGGGTCGGAGGAGGGAGGCCCATGGGTCGCACCGGGCGGAGCGAAAGCAATCCCCCGTCCGGGTGCGCTGGCAAGCACTTGACCCTGTCGGCGCCCGGCCCCCTGATTTAGGACGTACGAAATTCGCACCCGCCATGACCGATCCCCGCCTCGCCCTCGCTTGGTTCGCCGTGGGCGCCGCCGCCACCCTCGCCGTGGTCTGGCCGCGCACCGGCCTCGCCGCGCGCCTCCGCCGCCGGCTCCGCCTCTCCGAACGCGCCCGCACCGAGGATGCGCTCAAATACCTCGTGCACCGCTCGAGTGAGGCGCGCCCGGTGCACCTCGACGCTGTCGCCGGCGCCCTCGCCATCCCCCGCCCCGTCGCCCTGCGACTGCTCGACCGTCTGGTCTCCACCGGACTCGCGCACCCGAGCGACCACGGCTACCGACTCACCGACGACGGGCGCACCGCCGCGCTCCAGCTCGTCCGCTCGCACCGCCTGCTCGAGCGTTTCCTCGCCGACCGCACCGGGCTCGCCCCCGACGAATGGCACGAGGTCGCCGAGGAGGAGGAGCACCGCCTCTCCGCCGCGGAGATCGACGCGCTCGCGGCCCGACTGGGACAGCCCCGCTTCGACCCGCATGGGGAACCGATCCCCACGGCGGCGGGCGAACTCCCCCTGCCACTCGACGCCCTCCCGGAACCGGTCTCCCTCGCCCTCCCTGGTGCACGAGCCGCCACGCCGGCGGCCCCGCCCGTGGTCCCCGTCCGCACCGTGGCCGATCTCCCCGTGGGGGCGACCGCACGCGTCGTTCGGCTCACCCCCGACTGCCGCGGCCCCCAGCGGCGGCGCCTCCTCGACCTCGGCGTCGTCCCCGGCACCGCGATCACCGCCGAGATGCGCAGTGCCGCTGGCGACCCGATCGCCTACCGGATCCGTGGCGCGTTGATCGCGCTGCGTCGCCAGCAGGCCCGCTGGATCGCGATCGAGTCCGACGACCGCCCCGGGACCCCCTGATGGCGACCACCACGATGCGTACCCGGCTCCCACGCCAGGACGAGTCGCTCGTGCAGCTTGGCGTGCGCTCCGGCGGGTTCGATCACCTGGTCGCGCTCGCCGGGAACCCGAACGTCGGGAAGAGCACCGTCTTCAACGCGCTGACCGGGCTCCGCCAGCACACGGGGAATTGGCCCGGGAAGACGGTCACGCGCGCGGAAGGGCGCTTCAATGTCGGGGCCACGCGATATCGACTGATCGATCTCCCGGGGACCTACTCCCTGCAGGCGGCGAGCACGGATGAGGAGGTCGCGCGCGATACCCTGCTCTTCGGCGCCCCCGACGTCACCGTGCTCGTGCTCGATGCGACGCGCCTCGAGCGGAATCTCAACCTCGCCCTGCAGGTGCTCGAGATCACCCCGCATGTGGTGATCTGTCTCAACCTGATGGACGAAGCGAAGCGGCTCGGGATCGCCGTCGATCCGGCCAAGCTCGCGACGGAGCTGGGCGTCCCGGTGATCCCCGCGGCGGCACGACGCGGCGAGGGGATCGACGCCCTGCGCCAAACGGTGCATGACGTCGCGACCGGGGTGATCGCCCCCGCGCCGACGCGCGTGCGCACCTTCGCCCCTGAGGTCGAGGCGTCGATCGCCGAGGTGGAGGTGGCGGTGCGAGCGGCGACCCCCGAGCGTCCCAACAGTCGCTGGGTCGCGCTCCGACTGCTCAACGCCGACGAACGCGTCGAACAGACGATGCCAGCACAGGTGCTCGCGGTGGCGAGCGCGGTGCGGTGGCGGCTCCCCGCGGATTTCCATGATCGGATCGCCGAGGGGCTCTACGCCGCGGCGGCACAGATCGCCGCGCGCGCGCAGAAGGTGGGGCTCGCCAAGGTCGGATTCGATCTCGATCGACGGCTCGACCGATGGTTGACGAGCCCGCTCACGGGGTTCCCGCTGATGATCGCGATGCTCGGCGTGGTGTTCTGGCTGACCATCGCGGGCGCGAACGTCCCCTCTGGGATGCTCGCCGAACTGCTGATCGATCAGGGGCACCCCTGGCTGCAGGGGCTCGCCGCGTCGATCAGGCTGCCGCGTTGGATCAGCGGGCTCGTCCTCGACGGCGTCTATCTCGCGACGGCCTGGGTCGTCTCGGTGATGCTCCCGCCGATGGCGATCTTCTTCCCGCTCTTCACGCTGCTCGAGGACTTCGGCTACCTCCCGCGCGTGGCGTTCAACCTCGACGGGTTGTTCCGGCGGGTGGGCGCGCATGGCAAGCAGGCGCTCACGATGTGCATGGGATTCGGCTGCAACGCGGCCGGGGTGGTCGCGACGCGCGTGATCGACAGCCCACGCGAGCGTCTCATCGCGATCATCACGAACAACTTCTCCCTCTGCAATGGACGCTGGCCGACGCAGATCCTGATGGCCTCGCTCTTCATCGGCGTCCTCGCGCCCCCGGCGCTGGCCGGGCTCGTCTCCGCTGGGGCGGTGGTCGGCATCACGCTCCTCGGGATCGCCATCATGTTCGGCGCCTCGTGGGTCCTCACCCACACGCTGTTACGTGGCGAGGCGACGAGCTTCAGTCTCGAGCTCCCCCCGTATCGTCCCCCGCGCCTGCTGCAGACGCTGTACACCTCGGTGATCGATCGCACGCTGATCGTGCTCTGGCGCGCGATCGTCTTCGCAGCGCCGGCGGGCGCCGTGATCTGGCTCATCGGGAATGTGGGCTGGGGCGGCGAGAGCGTGGCCGCCCATCTCGTCCGCGCCTTCGACCCCCTCGGGGTGTTGATCGGGCTGAATGGTGTGATCCTCCTCGCGTATCTCGTCGCGATCCCCGCGAACGAGATCATCATCCCCACGGTCCTGATGCTCACCGCACTGACCACCGGGGGCCCCGAGGCCGGCGCCGGCGCCGGGGTCCTCTTCGAGTTGGACGCCTCGGCGATCGGCACGCTGCTCCGTGCGAATGGATGGACGACGCTCACGGGGCTCTGCCT
>CAIVJV010000133.1 GCA_903906325.1 uncultured Gemmatimonadota bacterium | reverse complement strand
CGCCTCTGGGTGCGGTCGATCAAGCTCTATCAGGATGGGGCGTTGGGCTCGCGCGGCGCCGCCCTGCTGGAACCGTATAGCGACGACGCCGCGACGAGTGGCCTCCTCGTCTCCGCCCCCGCACATATCCGCGAGGTGGCGGACCGCGCGCTCGTGGCCGGGTTCCAGGTGAACACCCACGCGATCGGGGATCGCGGGAATCGGTTGGTGCTCGATGCGTATCAGGCGGCGCTCGCCGCCCGTCCCACCGCGGATCATCGCTTCCGCGTGGAGCACGCCCAGATCCTCCACAGCGATGACATCCCGCGCTTCGCCGCGCTCGGGGTGATCCCGAGCATGCAGGCCTCGCATCAGACGAGTGACATGTACTGGGCGGGGAACCGGCTCGGGGAGACGCGTCTCCGCGGCGCGTATGCGTGGCGCTCGCTCCTGGAGACGGGGACCATCATCCCCAACGGCTCGGACTTCCCCGTGGAGTACGTGGATCCCCTGATCTCCTTCAAGGCGAGCGTCTCACGGCAGGACGCCAAGGGATGGCCGGTGGGCGGATGGTTCCCCGAGCAGCGGATGACCCGCGAGGAAGCGCTCAAATCGATGACGATCTGGCCCGCCTACGCCGCCTTCCAGGAGGCCGAGCTCGGCTCGCTCACCCCCGGCAAGCATGCGGACTTCGTGGTGCTCGATCAGGATCTCTTGCGGATCCCCGACGCGATGCTCGCGCAGGTCCGCGTGCGCTCCACCTGGTTCGCCGGTCGCAAGGTCTACGAGCGGCGCTGAGGGGCGATGACCTTCCTGGGGGAGGATCCCCGGCTCCGCGCCATCCACGAGACCCTGAAGGCGGCGCGCGCCCCACGCCCGAGGGTCGCGATCCTCCGCCTCGGCGAAGCGATGACGACGATCGGCCCGTGGGTCACCGAGGTCATCCGACGCGCCGGCGGGATCGACCTCTTCGCCTCGGACGCGACCGCGCGCGAGGCGCACCCCGTGGAGGTCGCGACCCTCCAGGCCGCCGATCCCGAGCTGATCGTCCTCACGCGCACCGGGATGACGCTCGACCAGCTCCACGAGGCGCTCGCGGATCGCCTGACCGACCCCGACTGGGCCTGGGCCCATGCGCGCCGTGTCCTGGCGATGGATGCCGCGCTGCTCGATGCCCCCGGCCCCTCGCTCATCGAGGCGGTGGCGTGTCTCGCCCCCAGCATCGCACCCACGCTCTTCGCGCCCGCACCGACGCACCGCGTGCGCGCCATCCCCCTCTCCTCCGACTGAGATCCGCCATGCTCGCTCCCACCGCCGTCACCTTCCTCAAGCGTCTCCTCGATACCCCGGGCCCCTCCGGCTATGAAGGCCCGGCGGCCGCCGTCTGGCGGGAGGAGGCGCGCGGGTTCGCCGCCGAGGTGCACGCCGATGTCGCCGGCAACTCGATGGCGGTGGTGAACCCCACGGGCGGCCCGACGATCATGCTCGCCGGCCACATCGATGAGATCGGCGTGATCGTCACGCATATCGATGACGAGGGCTATGTCCACATCGGTCCGATCGGCGGGTGGGACCCACAGGTGCTCGTGGCGCAACGGATCCGGTTCCTCGGGCGCCATGGCGAGGTGCTCGGCGCCGTGGGGAAGAAACCGATCCATCTCATGAAGCCGGAGGACCGTGAGAAGGCCTCCAAGATGACCGACCTCTGGGTCGATATCGGGGCGACGTCCAAGGTCGAGGCCGCCGCGCTCCTCTCCGTCGGGGATGCCGGGGTGATCGATTCGCGGTCGGTGGATTTCCCCAACCGTCGGATCGTCTCTCGCTCGATCGACGACCGGATCGGCGCCTTCGTGGTGCTCGAAGCGCTCCGTCGATATGCCGCCGATCCGGGCGAGGCGCGCGTCGTCGCGGTCGCCACGACGCAGGAGGAGATCGGCTACCAGGGGGGCGGCGCACGCGTGGCCGGCG
>CAIVJV010000132.1 GCA_903906325.1 uncultured Gemmatimonadota bacterium | reverse complement strand
TCGAGGGCGCGGAGCCGCGCGGAGAGCTGCTCCGCGAGGGAGCGCAGCGCGCGGGCGAGCTCCCCCACCTCTCCCGGGGCATCCAGGGTGGGGCGACGCGCCAGGTCGCCGTCCGCGATCGCCTGGGCCACATCGCGGAGTTCCTCCACGGGCCGCGAGACGGATCGGGAGAAGAGCCAGGCGATGGCGAGGGCCCCGACGAGCGCGAGCAGGGCCGCCCGAAGGATGTCGGCGCGGGCTGAGCTGACCACGGCATCGAGACTGCGCGTAGGGAGGGAGACGCGAGCCACCCCATGGCCGGGCACCGCGACGGCGACGTAGAGCTCGACGTCACCCGTCGAGGGCGAGGGACGCCGCGCGATCCCCGTCTCTCCTCGGCGGGCCTGCGCGACCTCAGGCCGCTCGGCGTGGTTCTGCAGCCCGGCGAGCGAGTCCCCGTCGAATTCGGAGTCCCCGCTCACGACCCCATCCTCTCGCACGAGTGTCACCCGGCGCCCGAGGGCGCGCCCCGTGCGGTCGGCGAGCGAGTCGGGGAAGCTGGGGTCTCGCTCCCAGAGGTCGCCCACGAGCCGCGCCTCGCGAGCGAGGAAGGTCGTGGCATCATCGCGGAGTCGCGCGCTGATCTGGCGATCGACGACGGTGAGGATGAGCCCGACGAGGAACCCGACGATGAGGAGGGCGCCGAGCAGCAGCCGTTGCGTCAGGCGCACGATGCGCTCACGCGTCGCGATCGGTGTCGGCGCGGAGCCGATACCCGAACCCGCGGACCGTCTCGATCAGGTCGCCGGCGGGATGGAGCTTGGTCCGCAGCCGTTGCACGTGCATGTCCACGGTGCGCGTCTGGATGTCGGGGGCCGCCTCCCAGACGGTCTCGAGCAGGAGCGCCCGGGGTTGGACCCGGCCCCGACGCTCGGCGAGCGTGAGCAACAGCTTGAACTCCGTCGGGGTGAGTTCCACCTCATGGCCGTCGACGCTCACGCGGTGCGCGGACCGATCGATCTGGATGGGGCCGATTCGCAGCAGGTCCCCGGTCCCACTGGTGGTGCTCACACGACGGAGGATCGCCCCCACGCGGAGCACCAGCTCCTGGGGGCTGAAGGGTTTGGTGAGGTAGTCGTCGGCTCCGAGCTCGAGCCCGCGAATGCGATCGGGCTCGTCCTTGCGTGCGGTCAGCATCAGCACCGCGATCCCCGCGGTGTGAGGGTCGGCCCGCAGCTGCTCCAAGACATCGAACCCCGACATCCCCGGCAGCATGAGGTCCAGGATGATCAGCGCGGGCCGTTCCCGCTTGGCGAGTGCGAGGGCATCGGATCCCGAGGTGGCGGAACTGACCTTGTACTTGGCCTTGGCCAGATGATAGACGACGAGGGCGACGATATCCGGCTCGTCATCGACGACGAGGATCCGTTCCCCTTCGGCGACGGGCGGGGTCATCCGGCGCGGCCGCTGAGGCGGCGACTCAGGGAAGCGAGGAGGAGGTCGATCGCGACCACGTTCTGTCCGCCGCGTGGGATCACCAGGTCGGCGTAGCGCTTGCTGGGCTCGACGAACTGGAAGTGCATCGGCTGCACGGTGTTCAGATATTGGTCGAGGATCTCCTCGAGCGGTCGTCCGCGCACCGCCATGTCCCGCCGGATGCGGCGGACCAACCGGATATCGGAGTCCGTGTCGACGAAGACTTTCACGTCGCAGGCCTCCCGCACGCGCGGATCCACCAAGAGGAGGATCCCGTCGATGACGATGGCATCGGCGGGCTCGATCCGGACGGTCTCCGGCGCTCGGAGGTGGGAGACGAAGTCGTAGACCGGTTTCTCGATCGCCTCCCCGCGGCCCAGCGCCTCGAGGTGCGAGGCGAGGAGGTCGAGGTCGAAGGCGTCGGGGTGGTCCCAGTTGACGCGGCGGCGCTCCTCGAGCGTCAGGTTCCGATGGTCGCGGTAGTAGGCGTCCATGTCGAGGAAGGCGACGCGGGCCCCCGGAAGGGAGTCGGCGATCCGCTTCGCCACGGTCGACTTGCCCGACCCGCTCCCGCCGGCGATCCCGATGATGAGGGGCTTCATGCGTGAAACATCTCGTCGGCAGGGGAGGGGGGCAACGGTGGGCCCTCCCTGATACCTGTTCGTGACGAGTAGCTTTCGACATGAATCGCTACCTCCGAGGCCTCGCCCTGGCGGCGAGCGTGGCGGCCCTCCTTGGCGTGGGGCCCCTGGCCGCGCAGGACCGTGTCGAGCTCACGCTGGCCGCCACCACCGACGTCCACGGGCGCCTCCGGGGCTGGGACTACTACGCGGACCGTCCGGACCCGGCCCGAGGCCTCGCCCGGGCGGCGACGATCGTCGACTCGTTGCGGCGGGCTGCCCCCGGTCGGGTGGTCTTGGTCGATGCCGGCGACCTCCTGCAGGGGAATCCGATGACGTATGTGGCGGCCCGGATCGATTCGGGGCGCCCGAATCCGGTGGTCGCCGCGATGAACGTGATGCGCTACGACGCGGCCGCGGTGGGGAACCACGAGTTCAACTACGGCCTCCCGATCTTCGATAAGGCCCGGTCCGAGGCGACCTTCCCCTTCCTGGCGGCCAATACGACGCGGCTCGACGGGGGGCGGGCCTTCCCGGGGCGGACGATGGTCACGCGGGCCGGGGTCAAGGTCGCGATCATCGGGGTCACCACGCCTGGATCCATGGTCTGGGATCGCGATCATCTCCGCGGCCGCCTCGCGGTGACCGACATCGTCGCCACACTCCCGGCGCAGGTGACGGCGGCGCGCGCGGAGGGGGCCGACCTCGTCGTCGTGGTGGCGCACGCGGGGCTCGATGGTGAGTCCTCGTACGATACGGTCGGCACCGGGATCGGCGACGAGAATCCGATGGCCCGGGTGGCGCGGGAGGTCGCGGGCATCGATGTGCTCGTGATCGGGCACTCCCACCGGGAGGTGGCGGACTCGACCATCAATGGTGTCGTCGTGGTCCAGCCGCGGAATTGGGCGACCAGCGTCGCCACGGTGACGCTCGGCTTGGAGCGGCGGGAGGGGGCGTGGCGGGTGACTGCGCGTCGCGGCCGCCTCGTACAGGCCCGCGACCATGCGGAACAACCGGCGGTGGTACAGGCCGTCGCGCGCGCGCATCAGTCGGCCGTGCGCTACGCCAACGCGGTGATCGGCAAGACCGACGTGGCGTGGCGGACCGATTCGGCCCGGGTCCGAGACGAGCCTCTCATCGACCTCATCCAGGCGGCGCAGCTGCGCGCCACCGGCGCCCAGCTCAGCATCGCCTCCGCCTTCACGCTCGAGGCGCGCCTCGAGCCGGGCCCGATCACCGTGCGACAGATCGCCCAGCTCTATCCCTATGAGAACTCGCTGCGCGCGCTGCGACTGAGTGGGGCGCAGGTCCGAACCTTCCTCGAGCACAGCGCGCGGTATTGGATCGTCGAGGCCGATGGCCGCGGCGGCTTCCGCACGCGTCCCGACCCGACGATCCCCGGCTACAACTACGACATCCTCGCGGGCGCCGAGTATGTGGTGGACCTCTCCCGCCCGATCGGCGCGCGCATCACGACGCTCACCGTCAAGGGGCGCCCGATCGCGGACACCGATACCTTCACCGTCGCGGTGAACAACTATCGCGCGGGCGGGGCCGGCGGGTATGCGATGCTGCGTGGCGCCCCGGTGGTCTACGAATCGCCGACCGAGATCCGGGACCTCGTGATCGCAGAGGTCCGTCGGCGGGGCACGTTGCGGCCCGAGGAGATCGGGGAGACCAATTACCGACTCCTGCCGCCACGTCGGACGGTGCGGGTGCTCGCCATCAACGACTTCCACGGGGCGCTCACCAAGCGCCCGGTGGGCACGCAGGGGAATCGGGGCGGGGCGGCGGAGCTCGCGACGATGATCCGCGAGGCGGGCGCCGAGTGCGCCCCGACCTGCGTCCCGCTCGTCCTCCACGGGGGCGACATGTTCCAGGGGACCGCGGCCTCGAACCTCGCGTTCGGTCGGACGGTCGTCCCGATCCTCGAGGCCCTCGGCGTCGCCGCCGGGGCGCTCGGGAACCACGAGTTCGATTGGGGACAAGACACGCTCCGTGCGCGGATGCGGGAGCTGCGGCCCCTGATCCTCGGGGCGAACGTCCGAGATCCCGATGGGGGAGACATCGCGTGGATCCCGGACGATACCATCGTGACGCGCGACGGGGTGCGGGTCGGGATCATCGGGCTCGCCGATCCCGCGACGCCGCGGACGACGATGCCACGCCACGTCGCCAACCTGCGGTTCCTCCCGCCCGCGGTCTACGTCCGCGAGCGTGCGGTGGCGCTCCGTGCCCGTGGGGTGGATGCGGTGGTCGTGGTCGCCCATATCGGGGGGTTCTGCGAGATCGACGCGCCGGACCAGTGTCGCGGGGAGATCATCGACCTCGCGAAGGAGCTCCCCGCGGGCTTCGTCGACGCGATCGTGAGCGGGCACACCCATTCCGCGATCACGACGGTGGTGAACGGCATCCCCATCGTCCAAGCGCGTTCCAGCGGGCAGGCCCTCGGGGTGCTCGATCTCCCGCTCGCGGGGTCCCCCCAGCGGCCCGAGCTGCGCGCGGTGGTGAGTGAGCGCACGCCACGTGACCCGACGGTCGCGGCGCTCGTCGCCGACGCGGAGGCCGCGGTCGCCGCGCGTATCGCGGAGGTGATCACGACGGCCGAGGCCCGCTTCGCGCGGAGCGGGGATCAATACCCACTCGGCCATCTCATCGCGGATGCCCAACGCGCCGCCGGGAAGGGCGATCTCGCGGTGATGAACAACGGGGGGATCCGCACCGAGATCCGGCAAGGGACGGTGACCTGGGGCGACCTCTTCGAGGTGCAACCGTTCGG
>CAIVJV010000131.1 GCA_903906325.1 uncultured Gemmatimonadota bacterium | reverse complement strand
CTCGCGGGGCTCAATCACCTGAGCTATCGCGTCCTCAAGCGGCGGGTGCTCGCCGAGCGGCGCTGGGATTACAACATCTGCTGTGGGACCACCGACGGCGGCGGGATCAATGCCGACATCGTGCGACATGGCCCGGTGCCGCGGTTCGAGCAGGTGACCGATGTCACGCGACTCCCACATGCCGACGGGGCGTTCGGCCAGGTGCTGTGCAGCCATACCCTCGAGCATGTGGACGATCCCGCCGCGATGTTCGCGGAATTGCGACGGGTGGGGCGTCAGGTCACGATCCTCGTCCCACCCATCTGGGACCTTGGGGCGGCACTGAACTTTCTCGAGCATCGCGTGATCTTCCTCACGTGGCGCACGCGGCACGACGGCGTCCTGCCGCCGTACATCCGCTTCCTCCCGGCGCGATGGCTCCAGGGACTCCTTGGCCAGCGGATCACGGCGGACGCCCCGTGAGCGGGGCCGGGGCCAAACGAAGAAGCCCGACAGAGCGCTGGGCTCGGTCGGGCTCTCGATACCGCCAGAGTTGCCCCTCCTGGGATCGAACCAGGACTCTCCTGATCCAGAGTCAGGCGTGTTGCCAGTTACACCAAGGGGCAGTACCCGCAGCGACCGGGCGCCGCGAGGAATCCGAAGTCTAGACAGCCCCCCTCCGTCGGGCAACCCTTCCGGGGTACTATTTCCCTATGACCATCGACCTCGCCTACCCCATCGGCCGCTTCCAGCGTCCCGCCGAGTCCACGGCGGGGGAGCGGGCCCAGCGCATCGCGCAGATCCGCGACCTCCCGGCCGAGCTGCATGGGGCGTTGCTCGGGCTCTCCGAGGCCCAGCTCGACACCCCGTACCGCCCGGGGGGCTGGACCGTCCGCCAGGTGGTCCATCATCTCGCCGACTCCCACACCAACGCGCTCACGCGGCTCAAGCTCGCGCTGGCGGAGGAGAATCCGACCATCCGGCCCTACCCGGAGAAGGCGTTCGCCGAGCTGGCGGATGCCCGGATGCCGCTGGCGCCGTCGCTCCAGATAATCGAGGGAGTCCATGCGCGGCTCGTCGCGGTGCTCGAGGCGATGACGCCGGCGCAGTTCGCACGCCCGTATCTGCATCCGGCGAACGGCCCGCAGATCATCGATGGGATGCTCGCGATGTACGCCTGGCACGGGCGGCACCATGTGGCGCACATCACGGGGCTGCGCGCGCGGGAGCGGTGGTAGCGCCGGAGCGAGGGCTCAGGCGCGCGCGTCGCCCACCGGCGCGAGCAGTTCCGGCGCGTCGTTCCGCGGGGAGTTGATCAGCGGCGAGATCTCGTGCGCGGTGAGCCGGCCCTCAGCGCACGGCGCGAGGAGCGCGTGCAACGCCGCGGACTCGGTGTCGGCGCGGAGCCAGGTGTCCTCGTCCCCCGGCTCCAGGATCACCGGCATCCGGTCGTGGATCGGCGCCATAAAGCGGTTCGCCTCGGTGGTGATCACGGCGAAGGTCTCGACTTCGCCCCCCGCGGGGTCGACCCACCGCTCCCAGAGCCCCGCGACACTCAGAATAGCGCGGTCCGCGCGCGCGATGGCGAAGGGGCGCTTCCGGGTCCCGTCACGCTGAAACTCGATGAACCCCGAGAGCGGGACGATGCACCGCCGCTGACGGAAGGCCGCACGAAACGACGGCTTCTCCGCGACGGTCTCGGCCCGCGCATTGATCATCGAGGCACCGATCTTCAGCTCCTTCGCCCACGAGGGGACGAGCCCCCAGCGGAGTCGCGTGAGCTCACGCACGCCGTCCACCTCGCGCACGACGGGCGTCCGCTGCGTGGGGGCGAGATTGGCGGTGGGGGTGAGCTCGCCGAGGGTGGTCGGCCGCCCCTGGAGGTACCGGGTGGCGAGGTCGGCCTCGGTGAAGAGGGCGTAGGCGCGTCCGCACATGGGGGGAAGGTATGGCGCCCGGGGCCCCAGACGCACGAAACGCCGCGGAACCCTGGGGTCCGCGGCGTCTGAGGAAGCTGGACTCGTCCGAGCACATGCCACGCGCGCCGTCATTGGAACTCTCCGTCCTACCGAACGGCGGCGGGCTTCAGTTGTGTCGAACGGACCAGCGAAGAGCTATTCGAGTGGAGCTGAGGGGGATCGAACCCCTGACCTCTGCAGTGCGATTGCAGCGCTCTCCCAGCTGAGCTACAGCCCCGCAGGCCGTCCCTCTGGGGAGGGCGCCAACACCTGAACCTAGCCGGTCCGGGAACCTGACGCCACCCCCCCAGCGTCTACCGTGGATGAGCCCGAAGGCCCGCCCCCATCTCCTGACCTCGGACTTCGTCCGCGACCAACTCGCCCTCCGGGCGGTGACCGCCAACGCGGTCCGCACCCAACCGGACGGCGACTACGTGCTCTATTGGATGCAGAGCACGCACCGGTTCGAGGAGAACTGGGCCCTGCGACAGGCGATCCTCCACGCCGACCGGCTCGGGAAGCCGCTCCTCGTGCATCAGGGGCTCGACCCGACCTACGAGCACGCGAACGACCGGATCCACACGGTCATCCTCGAGAACGCACGCGCCCTCCATGCGCGCGCCGAGCGGTTGGGGTTCCGGTACCAGTTCGTGTTGCGGCGCCGGCGCGATGACGATCGTCGCGTCGTCGATCGCCTCGCGGCCCGGGCGGCCCTTGTCGTGACCGACCGCTTCCCCACCGCGGGGATCGCGGAGCGGACTGCCCGCTTCGTGGAACGCGCGCCCTGCCGCGTGGACCTGGTGGAATCCCACGCGGTGGTCCCCTCCGGCGCCTTCGTGAAGGAGGAATACGCGGCGCGGACGATCCGTCCCAAGATCGCGAAGCTCCTCGACCTCGCCTTGGAACCGGTGGAGGAGCGCCCCGCCTCGCGCGCGCTCTCCGACGCCATCTGGGATTCCCTCGAGGTCGATCGCCTCGACCTGGACCGACTCGACGTGGCAGCCGAGGTCGCGCGGTGCGAGATCGATCACAGCGTCCCACCGGTGCCCTTCGCGAGCGGACTCGACGGCGCCCGCGCCCGCCTCCGCGCCTTCTGCGAGGGGGCGCTCAAGGAGTACGCCGAGCGGCGCAATGAACCGAGCGACACCGAGGGCTCCTCGCGTCTCTCCCCCTGGCTCCACTTCGGGCAGATCTCCCCCGCCGAGGTGGTGCGCACCGTCCGCGCGGCAGGGTACCAGGCGTCGGCGGCGAAGTTCGAGGACGAGTTGATCACCTGGCGCGAGCTCGCGCTCAACTTCTGCCTGCGGAACCCCAATCACGGGAAGCTCAAAGGGCTCCCGGACTGGGTGCATAAGACGATGGAGAAGCACACGGACGATCCGCGCGAGGCGATCTACACGCGCGCTCAGCTGGAGCGCGCCGAGACGCATGACGAGCTCTGGAACGCGGCCCAGCGGGAGATGGTCCGCACCGGGCACATGCACAACGTGGTGCGGATGCTCTGGGGCAAGTCGGTGCTCCTCTGGACGGCGCGCTACAAGCAGGCGCTCGAGCATCTGATCCATCTCAACAACAAGTGGGCGCTCGACGGGCGCGACCCCTCGAGCTACGGCGGGATCCAGTGGTGCTTCGGGAAGTTCGACCGCCCCTGGTTCGACAAGCCGGTCTTCGGGGTGATCCGGCCGATGAGTCTCGCGCGGGCGCGGGAGAAGTTCGACGCGGAGGCGTACATCCGGATGTTCCCGCGATGACCGCGCCGGGCACGATCCGCCGCGCCACGGTGGCGGACGCGGCGGCGCTGGCGGCGTTCGGGGCGCGGACCTTCACGGCGACCTTCGGGGCGTTTCACACACCCGAGGATCTGGCCCGGCACCTCACCGAGACGTTCGGGGTGCCGCAGCAAAGCGCCGAGCTCATGGATCCCACGATGCAGACGCTCCTGGTCGAGTGCGATGGCGTGTTCGCCGGGTTCACGCAGGTCTCCGACGGCGAGGTCCCCGCCTGCGTGACGGGGCCGGCGCCGATCGAGATCAAGCGGTTCTACATCGATGCACCGTACCACGGGACGGGGATGGCGCAGCAGCTGATCGCCGCGGCCTTTGACGTGGCGCGTGCGCGCGGGGCACAGACGGTCTGGCTCGGGGTCTGGGAGCACAACCCGCGGGCGATCGCCTTCTACACGCGGCAGGGGTTCACGCCGGTCGGGGCGCACACCTTCATGGTGGGGACCGATGCGACGACCGATCTGCTCTACGCGCGAGCGCTCTGAGGGCGCGGTAGCTTTACCGCATGGCTGGAACGACCCGCCCCGCCCCCGCCAACCCTGCGAAGACGTTGAGCCTCCTGACCTTCGGGACGGTCTCGGCGATCAATACGCTTGGGTTCGGCTTCGCGATAATGGCGCTGATGTTCAGTGGACCGACCGAGTCCGGCTATGGGCTCGGGGTCGGGGTCTTCATCCTGAGCAACGTCCTCTACGCCGCCTACACCGCCTGGCGGGATCGGCTCCCAGGGGCAATCGGGATTGTGCAGGAGGCGGGGATCCCGCTCATCGCAGGAGCGATGACGGCGACGGCGGCGCAAATGACCGCACCCCCCGAGGCGCGCGTCGCAACGGTCCTCGCGATCCTCGGGATGTCGACGGTCGTCACCGGCGCACTCTTGCTCGTGGTCGGACGGCTGCGCCTCGGGGGGCTCGTGCGGTTCGTCCCCTACCCCGTGATCGCGGGGTTCCTCGCAGGGGCGGGGTGGTTGATGCTCACCGGTGGCCTCTCGCTCGTGCTCGGGGCAAAGACCCCGCTCGCAATGGTGCAGCAGCTCGGGGATTCGCAGATCCTCGCACGTGCGGTGCCGGCTCTTGCCTTCGCGATCGGGCTCTCAGTCGGGGTACGACGTCTCACCCATCCCTTCTTCATCCCGGGCGCTCTCCTGCTCGCGGCGGGGTGTTTCTACGGTGTGACCGTACTGGGATTGGGACTCACTGACGCGGAGATCCGCGCCGCGGGCTGGCTCCCCGCCGCCGCGCCGGCAGGGCGCGCAATCACCTTCCCCACCCCTGCCCTCCTCCCGCTCGTGGAGTGGGGCGCGGTCTGGCAGGCTGCCCCCGCAATGGTCTCGGCGGCAGTGCTGGCCTTGATCGGCCTCTTGCTGAACACGAGCGGGTTGGAGCTGGCGCTCGGCGTGGACCTCGATCCCGACGAGGCACTCCGGTCGAACGGCATCGCGAACCTCGTCGCCGGCGCATTCGGCGGGATGGCGGGATTCGTCGCGGTGGGCGGGACGATGTTGGCTGAGCGAATTGGGGTGCGCACGCGCGCGGCGGGGTATGCGCGCGCGGTCGCGTTGCTCGCCCTGCTCGCGGTGGCAGGGACGCTCGTGGCAGCGATGCCGGTCTTCCTCACCGGCGGCTTGGTGATGTTCCTGGGAATCGAACTCCTCCTTACCTGGGCGGTCGCCTCGCGGCGGCGGTTGCCAACGCTTGAATGGGCAATCGTACCCGTGATCCTCCTCGTGATCAGCACGGTGGGGTTCCTCGCCGGCCTCGGGGCGGGACTCCTCGTGGCGGTGGGGATGTTCGCCTTCACCTACTCGCGGCTCCCGGTGGTGCGGTTCAGCGCGAGCGGGCGCGACCTGCGTAGCACGGTGGATCGCTCCCCTGCGGCGACCGCGCATCTCGCCGCGCATGGCGATGCGCTGGAGGTGATCCACCTCCAAGGATTCCTCTTCTTCGGGACGGCGGAGCGGATCCTCGAAAAGGTGCGGGAGCGCCTCGCGCAGGAGGCGCTCCCGCGGTTGCGCTTCCTGCTGCTCGACTTCCGGCATGTCAGTGGGGTGGACTCCGCGGCGACGGCCGTCTTCCTCAAGCTGCGCAAGCTGACGACGGCGCGCGGCGTCTCGCTGTACTGCACGGAGGTTCCGGCGCCGGTGGTGGCACAGTTCACCCGGTCGGAGCTACGCTTCGACGTGGACGACACTCTGCGGCGGTTCCCGGACGTGAATGCCGCGCTCGAGCACTGCGAGACGATGTTGCTCGCCGACTGCAAGGACGATGTCAGTGACTTTTCTGTGCACCAGCAGCTGGTGCAGCAGCTCGGGCCGAGTCCGTGGATCGAGGTGCTGCTCGCGGCGATGGAGCAGCGCACCGTGCCGGCGGGGCATTATCTGATCCGCGCGGGCGAGATCTCGCGCGATCTCTATCTGGTGGTGCGGGGCTCGCTCACGGTGCAGGTGGCGGGGGTCGATGGTACGCCGCTGCGGCTACGCACGATGACGGCAGGGGCGATCGTCGGAGAGATCGCGCTCTACACCCGCCAGGCGCGCGGGGCGGACGTCCTCGCGGTGGACGAGGCGGTAGTGCTCTGCCTCTCCGAGGCGGCGCTCGCGAGGTTGGAGACGCAGGCACGCGAGGCGGTGGGGCTCCTCCACCGGCTGATCGCGACGAATCTCTCAGACAAGCTCAGCGTCGCGAATCGGTTGTTGCAGCGCGCGCGGTCATGACCGCGCAGCCTCAGGCCGGTCGCGCCAGCGCGTAGAGCGAGGGCGTCGCCGCCCATCCCGACGAGAGCGTGGCCCAGAAAGGGGCCGCCTCCCCCCGGATGATCGCCTCGAGCCGATCGAGGGCATCGGAGGCGGCCGGATCAGGTACGGTGTGGCCCTCGGCGATGCGGGAAGCCTGGCCCTCACGTGCGAGGGTGATCACGTCGCGTGCGAGGTCACGAAGCGTCCCTCCGAGGGCGGGGGCGTCGAGTGCCGCGATACAAGCGGCGGCGCGGAGCGCGACGCGGTCGATACGTCGATCGCCATCGCGAAGACGCGTGAGGCAGGCACGGCGCGTGGCAGCATGGTAGAAGAGCCCCTGCACGAGCGCGGGGAGGGCCAGGGCGCCCTCAAGGGGGACGGTATCGCATTGACGGAGCTCCAACTGCTGACGCGGACGCACGTCGGGATAGCAGGTCGAGAGATGGAGCATCCAATCGGCGAGGGTCGCAGGTCGATCGGCACGGCCATGGAGGACAAACTGCCGGAAGGTGCGGGGCTGCTCGAGCATCCGATAGCGCAGCTCGCCATCGGCGGCGCGCTCTGCGCGGAAATACATCGGGAGGTCCCATGCCCAATCGACGAGCTGCTCCAGCGTGAGGGCGCGATCGAAGACGATCGGCGGGACCCCGCACCGATCAGGGTCGACCTCGGGCCAGATGCGCCCACGCCAGGACCGACATCCGGTCTCCACGCCTCCCGCGACGGGGGAGTTGGCGAAGAGGGCGATGAGCACCGGGGTGAGGAGGTGTCCAAGGCGTACCATCTCGAGGCACTCCACCGCGTCGGTGAAATCGAGGCTCACCTGAACAGCGCAGGTGAAGTCGAGCATCGCGCTCCCACGCCGTGCCCCATCGGGGAAGTTGCGTCGCATCAGGTGATACCGTTCCCGCGGCATCACGGGAGTGTCCGGGCGATGGTCGGCGGGGTTGTAACCCGCCCAGAGAAACCGGAGGTCGAGGTCGGTCGTGACGTCAGCAAGCTCGGCCTGATGGGCGGCTAAGGTCTGCCGGATGGCCTCAACCGTCGGCAACGGCGGGGCTGAGAACTCGAACTGGCCTGCGGCCTCGAGGGAGATCGTCGCGCCGTCGCGCTTGAGCCCGACAAGGGCCCCCACCTCGGTGACGGGACGCCAGCCGTGGCGATCGATGAGCCGTTCGAGGAGGGTGCGGATGCCAGCGCGCCCCTCGTACGGGATGAGTCGATCATCGGGGCCGATGACGAACCGCTCGCATTCCAACCCGAGGAGACGCGCCTCTAGCGGGCGCGCGCCATCCAACATCCAGGAGACGCAGTCAGCGACACTGGTGATCTCGGGGGAGGGTCCGACCTCGGGAAGAGTGACCATCGTTGGCGAATATGGCCCCGGGCCCCTACACTTGCCACCATGGAGATCTGCTTCGTCGCCGACCCCCTCGCCAGCTTCATGTACTGGAAGGACACGACGCGCGTCATCATGCACGAGGCGGCGCGGCGTGGGCATGTGCTCTGGGCCTGCGAACCGCGCGATCTCCGCTGGCGGCGCGGCGAGGTGGTCACCGCCCCGATGCGTCGCGTACACCTCCTCACCGAAGCGCCCGACACCCCCGACTGGTTCCACCTCGACGCACCAGAGCCGCGTGCACTGCGGGACCTCGACGCAGTGCTGATGCGGAAGGATCCCCCGTTCGACGGGGAGTATCTCTACGCGACCCATCTTCTCGAGCAGGCGGAGCGTGAGGGAGCACTCATCTCCAACCGTCCGCGTGCGATCCGTGATCACTCGGAGAAGCTCGCGATCCTCGAGTTCCCGGAGTGGATTGCACCGACGATTGTGACCGCTGATCCTGCGACCCTCCGCGCCTTCCACGCGGAGCATGGCGACATCGTCCTCAAGCCGCTCGACGGGATGGGAGGGATGGGGATCTTCCGCATCACCACGGACGGTCTCAACCTCGGGTCGGCGATCGAGACGTTGAACGCGCACGGGACGCGCCAGGTGATGGCGCAGCGCTATCTCCCGGCGATCGTCGACGGTGACAAGCGGTTGCTCCTGATCGCGGGGGTGCCAGCACCGTTCGTGCTGGCGCGCCAGGCGACGGGGACAGAGTTCCGCGCGAACCTCGCGGTGGGGGGCAAGGGGACGGCGCGACCCGCGACCACGCGGGACCTTGCGATCGCCGAGGCCCTCGGACCGGTGCTCGCGGCACGGGGACTCGACCTCGTGGGCCTCGATATCATCGGCGACCATCTAACCGAGATCAATGTCACCAGCGCCGGGTGCTTCAAGGAGATCCTGGACCAGACCGGGGTGCATCTCGGGGCGCGCTTCCTCGACGCCATAGAGGGGATCCCCCGCCCTCGGTAGCTTTCGACAATGTCGCTCTCCCTCACCTTCCTCGGCACCTCCGCCTCGCGCCCGACCGTGGAGCGCGGGGTCTCGTCCATCGCGCTCACGCGCGAGGGGGAGACGATGCTCTTCGATTGTGGCGAGGGGACGCAGCGGCAGATGATGCGCTACGGGGTGGGGTTCACCTTCGGCGACCTCTTCTTCACGCACTTCCACACCGATCACTTCCTCGGGGCCCTGGGCCTCATGAAGACGCTCGCACTCCAGGCACGCGAGGAGCCGCTCCGCATCTGGGGGCCGCGCGGGGCGCAGGCGCTCTTCAAGCGCGCGGAGGGGCTCGGCAACGAGAAGCTGACCTACCCGCTGATCGTCACCGAGGTGGAGCCCGGGACGCCGATCCTGCGCAAAGGGTATTCGATCCGCCCCTTCGCGGTGGAACATCGCCAAGGGGCCGCGGTGGGGTACGCACTGGTGGAGCATGAGCGGCTCGGGCGTTTCGACCCGGAGCACGCCACCTCGCTGGGGATCCCCGAAGGCCCGCTCTGGGGGCGGATCCACAAGGGGGAATCGGTGACGCTCCCCGATGGCCGGGTGATCGCCCCCGAGACGCTCGTCGGTCCGACACGCCCGGGCCGGACCGTGGTGATCACCGGGGACACCCGCCCCTGTGCGGCGACGATCCAGGCCGCGCACGACGCGGATCTCCTGGTGCACGAGGCGACCTTCGGCGACGAGGAGGCGGCGCGCGCGGCCGAGACGATGCATTCCACCGCGCGCGAGGCGGGGACGGTGGCGCAGATGGCGAAGGTGCGGACCTTGGTCCTCACCCACTTCTCGGCGCGCTACTCGCGCGACGCGAGCGAGCTGGGCCGTGAGGCGGGTGAGGCCTTCCGTGGGGAGCTCCTCCTCGCCAAGGACGGACTCACCGTGGAGGTCCCCTTCCGCGACGCCACGGGGACGACCGGGACCACGGACCCCGCGTAACGCGCGGGGCCCGGCGCGTGCCGCGCGGGCAGGCGTGGGCCCTGGACGACCCGCGCCTCCTCGGCGTAGAGCGCGGCCTGATCGAACGCCGTGGTGAGCGCCCGGCGCGTGCTGTCGCCAGCGATCGCCGGATCGATCCAGAGCACCCGATGCAACGGTGCCGGGACCGACCCGAGCAACCACTCCTCGGCGCGGTCACCCACCAGCGCGAGGTGCACACGGAGCGCCCCATCGGGGGCGGGGCGCGCCCGGAGCGCGAACCCCTCGCGCGTCCACCGGTGCTCGGTCGGCGCCACCTGGTCGGCGTACTGCGGGAGGAGCGCGGCCCACCAGTCCGGCGGGAGCACCTTCTCGGTGTCGATGGAGGTCACGCCGGCGGGCGCCTCGGACTCCCGCTGGATCGCGGTGAAGTGCACCGCCGGCGCGCGATCGATGATGTCGATATGGAAGCTCGCGGCCGGGAACCGGAGCGAGGCGAGGCGCGCCGCCTCCTCGGCACCGAAGAGGGTGGCGAGCGTGGCGCGGCGTCCGGTCCGGAGGTCGATCACCCCTTGCTCCGCACTGTGTCGCGATCGCGCCCCGACCGCATCCACATCGGTGACGTACTCGACGGAGACCCAGGGCCCATGGACATCGAGGATCCCGATGTCGGCGGTCCCCATGATGCGGGGGTTCGCCGCGCCCTCCTCCTCGATGGTGAGGGGACGCTCCTCGGGATGCTCGCGGCCGTAGGCCTCGGCGAGGGCGGGCATCAGGGTGTCGCTCAGCAGGAGGATCGAATCCCCGGAGATGAGGTCGCGCGCGTACAGGTGCTGCCCGAGAAAGGTCGCGTCGTAATACGAGCGGTCGTCGTCGGTGACATAGAGCTCATGGAAGCGTCCGTCGAGCTCAGCGAGGAGCATCGGGGCGCCGCGCACGCGGATCCCCTCGGCCTCGGAGCGGACCCAGAAGACCGAATCGGACGCGACGACGATGAACTCGGTGCGCGGGGCGGACGCCGGGGCGGCGTCGCGGCACCCACCGAGGGCCGCGAGCATCACCAGGCCCGCCAGCCACGCGAACTCGCGTCGGGCGATCACGCGCCGCGCGATCACGCGCCGCGCGCGAGGGCGGTGACGCCGTCGATCAACCGCGCGACCTCCTCCTCCGTGGTGTAGCAGGCGGCGCCGGCGCGCACCAATCCCTCCTGCGACTTGCCGAGGCGCTCGACGATGGTGGCGGCGTAGAAGTCGCCATGACTCGTGAAGACGCCGCGATGCACCAACGCGCGCGTCACCGACTCGGCGTCGTACCCCTGGACGGTGAAGGCGATGGTCGGGGTCCGGGGCTGATCGGGGCCGGGGCCGTAGCGGGTGACGCCAGGGATCGCACCGAGGCCGTCCCAGAGCTGGCGGAAGAGGGTCATCCCATGCGCATGGAGCCCATGGAAGGCATCGACGAGCTGCGCGCGGCGCGTGGCCCCGGTGCCGAGCGAGGCGAGGAAGTCGACCGCCGCCCCGGCGCCGACGATCCCCTCGTGGTTCTGCGTCCCGGTCTCGAGGCGCTCCCCGCCCTCGTTCGGCGCGGGATCGAGCTTGGGGACATCGAGGAGATCGACGAGCGCATCGCGCACATAGAGCACCCCCACATGGGGGCCGTAGAACTTGTAGGCGGAGCACCCGAGGAAGTCGCAATCGATGGCGCGGACGTCCACGAGGGCGTGCGGGGCGTAGTGCACGGCATCGACGAAGACGAGGGTGCCGTTGGCATGGGCGAGCCGCGTGGCCGCGGCCACATCGGTGATGGTGCCCAGCGCATTCGAGCCGGCGCCGATCGCGAGGAGCCGCACGGCCGGGGTGAGGGCCGCCTCGAGCGCGGCCCAATCGAGCTGGCCGGTGGCGAGATCCACGCCCACGCGCTTGATGCCGATCCCGCGCTCACGCTCGAGCGCGCGCCAGGGGGCGACGTTCGCGTGGTGGTCGAGATCGGTGATGACGATCTCGTCCCCTGGGCCCCAGCGACGCCCAAGGGCGCGCGCCAGATGAAAGGTCCCCGTCGTCATGTTGTTCGCGAAGGCGATCTCGCGCGGGGTGGCGTTCACGAAGTCCGCGACCGCGGTGCGCGCCGCGAGGAGGAGCGCATCGGTCTCGTTGGACGTGGGGTACGCCCAATGCGTGTTCGCGTTGTGATGCAGGAGGTAGTCGCACATCGCATCGACGACCGACTGCGGGACCTGCGTCCCACCCGGCCCATCGAAGTAGGCGACCGGGTGACCCGCGTGCTGACGCTGGAGCGCGGGGAACCGCGCGCGGATCGGCGCGACCGAGGGGCTCACTGGATCACCG
>CAIVJV010000130.1 GCA_903906325.1 uncultured Gemmatimonadota bacterium | reverse complement strand
GCGAAGTAGGAGGCGGTGACATCGACCGACTGCAGTTCGCGTGGGACCGGTGTGAGGCGCACGACCACGCTCGCCGGCTTCCCACTCCCGACCGCGATATCGGGGACGATCTGCGGAGCGTACCCGATCGCCCGCACCTGCAGGCGCCAGATCCCCGGGGCCACGCCGGTGAGGACGAACCGACCGCGCGCATCGCTCAGCGCCCGCCGATCGGTGGTGAGCAGGGTGACCTGGGCCCCCTCGAGGGGGGCATCGGTCCCGGTGACGAGCACGGTGCCGGTGATCGTACCCGTGGGGAGATCTTGGGCGTGCGCCACAGCGCGGAGCGGCGCCGTGAGCCCAAGGGCGGTCAGGGCGGTGCGCAGGGCACGATGGCAGCAACGCAGAGAGGGGACGCGGAATCGCATCCCCTCTCAACGCCCTGCACGCCGCGCAGGTTTCGCTCGCTACATCTTGGGCTTCACCGGCTTCACCCACTGATCGAGCCAGGTGAGCATCTCCGCCAGCGTGTGCCCGATGCTCTCGCGCGCCGCGTAGCCGTGCGACTCGCCCGGGAGCTGCACATAGCGCACCGTCGCCCCGTTCCCCTTGAGCGCGGCGTACATCCGCTCGGACTGGATCGGGAAGGTCCCGGTGTTGTTGTCCGCCATCCCATGCACGAGGAGGATCGGGGTCTTGATCCGATCGGCGTAGGTGAACGGGGACATCCGCTCGTAGAGATCGGGGGCCTGCCAGTAGCTGCGCTCCTCCCCTTGGAAGCCGAAAGGGGTGAGCGTGCGATTGTAGGCGCCGGACCGGGCGATCCCGGCGCGGAAGAGCTTCGTGTGCGCCAAGAGGTTCGCCGTCATGAAGGCGCCATAGGAGTGCCCCCCGACCGCGATGCGATCCCGATCGGCCACGCCCATCCCCACGATCTGATTCACCGCCGCCTCGGCGCTCGCGACGAGCTGCTCCACGTAGGTGTCGTTCGACTCCTTCCCGTCGAGCGCGATGATCGGCATGGTGGGATCATCCATCACGCCGTAGCCCTGAAGGAGCGCGAAGAGATGCGACGAGCCCCCGGGTCGCGTGAAGCGATAGGGGGAGCCCTGGACCTGCGAGGCGGCATCGGCGGAGCCGAACTCGCGCGGATACGCCCAGAGGAGGAAGGGGATCGCACCATCTCGCGCCGTGTCGTAGCCCGGCGGGAGATAGACCGTCGCCTGCAGGGCGACGCCATCGGCGCGCGTGTACTGCACGACCTGCCGGGTGACGCCCGCGAAGGCGGGGGCGGGGTCGGCCACCTCCGTGACCTGGCGGGGCGCGATGCGACGGACCAGGTCCCGCTGCCAATAGTTCGGCGGCTCGGTGACCGACTCACGGCGGGTGAGGAGCCGCTCCCCCTTCTCATCGAGGAGGGCATCGACCGTCTCGTAGTAGGGCGCGGTGGAACGGAAGAGGCGCTCCGTCTTCCCCGAGGCGAGGTCGATCCGATCGAGGAACGGGCGATCGCCCTCGGGCGAGGCGCCGGTGCCGCGGAGGAAGGCGGCGCGCCCGTCCGGCGTCAGATGCAGCACCTGCTGACCCCGCGCATCCCGCCGTGTGACGAAGGTGCCGGGATCGTTGTAGCGATCCTCGGAGGAGCGCTCCCAGAGGAGTCGCGGGGCCGCGCGCCCGCTCGGATCGATCGCCCAGGTGCGCGTCTTCCGCGCACGGCTCGAGCCCTCGGTCGCGATGGCGAGATCGCCGCGCCCCCAGGTGATCCCGCGCGCGCGCCACTCGGTCTCCACCACCGTGCTCGGCGCCCCGGTGAACGGTGCGCTGAGCGCCAAGATGCGATCGCGCTTCGCCGCCGCCGTGGCGGGATTCCCACCGTCGAGGGCCTCGATCCAGGTCAACGTCGCGGGTGCGTCACTCCGCCATGCGGGCGAACGGGGCCCGACCTGCGCGCCATCGCCGCCCCACGAGACGCGCTCGATCAGCGGCCGTGTGGCGAGGGTGCGCGCCACGGTGCCGTCGAGCGACCAGACCGCGATCGTCGTCGGGAAGTAGGTGAGCGGGACGGAGTAGGAGAACGGCCGCGCGAGGGTCGTGACGAGCAGCCACCGGCCATCGGGGCTCGCATTCACCGCACTGACGATCCCGGCGGCACCGATCGGCGTCACGGTGCCGTCGAGGGTCACCCGGGCGAGCTGGCTCGTGGCGTAGTGCGCGAAGATCGCCTCGTCATGCGGGCTCTTGAGGAGATCCTGATAGGTGGCGGCGCGATCCTCGCGGCCGGTGAGCGCCTCCTGCGTGATCGGCCCGGTGGGGACGCTCGGGGCCTTCGGTTCCGCCCCCCGGTCCTGCGGGACGAAGGTGCAGACGAGCGCCTCGTCCCCGGTCCAATCGCAGGGCGCGCCGAGGACCGCGTTGAGTCGGCGTGCCGTCACCTGCCGTGCGCTCCGTGTGCGCAGGTCCCCGACCCAGAGGGTGAGCGCATCGGCGGTGCTCACCACGAAGGCAAAGCGGGCGCCGCTCGGCGCCCAACTGAGGTTCCCGATCCCGGCGCCACTCGGGAGCGTCATCGTGATCGGCGTCGTCGGGCCGCCGTCGATCGACATGACCGAGAGGCCGCGGGCGGGATTCTGCCGTGACGGGCCACTGGTCCGCGGATCGAGTCGGATCCCCGCCACGCGGTACTCCGGTGCGGCGATCTCCGCGATGGAGGGGAGGCCGGGCCGCTCGAGCAGGAGGAGGTGCGTCCGGTCGGGGGTCACCACGACGGAGGGCAGCGCGGGGGCGTCGAGGATCCGCGCGACGGCGGTGGGGGGCTGACGATAGCCATCCTGCGCGACGGCCGCGGTCGTGGCGACCAGCAGCGCGAGACCCGCGCGCGTGGCGATGGCGCCGATCGATCCGCTGCGGACCGCGATGAGCCGAGGAACGAACATCCGGGGGACTCCTATGTGGGAGATATGCTGCGACCTGACACCTGTCACCTGACCCCTGCTACTTATTCCCATTCTCGATGAACCCGCGCGTCCAGTACATGACGAGCGCACAGGGTTTGTCCTGCCCTGTGGGCCACGCGAGTCGCTTGTACGCGGCCGGGACCTTGTCGTAGGTGTCGTAGTGCTCGACGCCGACGATGTCGCGCGGCCGAGCCGCTTGGTCGGCCGCGGTCTTATGCCGTCCGTTCCACCCTTCCATCAAACAGCGCCACCCCGTCGTCGATTCCACCTTCCAGTCGCGGCCTAAGAGCGAATCGGGCACGGGATAGCGACGGAAGCCGGGGAGCTCGTCGAACATGTCGGCCCAATAGATGGGGCGGAGCGCCGCGATCTCCGACTCCCCGCGGAACTGTCCGATCCCCGCCCGGCGGCGGCAGTCGAAGCCGGCGAAGTTGTATGCGGCACAGCCGTCGTGCGAGACGATGCGCACGGTATCGAGCGCCACCACCACGCGCCGCAACCGGAAGGTGAGGTCCGGCGGCGCCTCATCGAGCATGGTCACCGCCTGGTCGGCGGGTTGATACCCCGGGAGCCGCGCGAGGATCAGCTGCTGGCCGAAGGGGAGCTTGGCGAGCGTGAAGCGTCCCCCCGCATCGGTGCGCGTGGTGCGCTTCGCGTTCACCGAGAGGACCTCCACGTTGGGCAGCGGGCGCCCCGCCGTATCGGTCACCACCCCACGGAGGATCCCGGCTTGTGCGTGGGCGAGCGCGGGGAGGAGCGCGCCGAGGACCACCGCCGCCACGAGCGCACCGCGGCGCCCGGTGAGCTGTCGGCTCATCGGGCGAGCCGCTCCATGAACCGGGTGCGGGCCTTGGCGACCTTCGGCGCGACCACCACCGCACAGTAGGGATTCTGTGGGTTCCGGGCGAAGTAATCGTCGTGATGCGCCTCGGCGGGCCAGAAGCGATCCAATGGCCGGACCTCGGTCACGATCGGATCGTCCCACGCCGATCGCGCGGCCTCGAGCGCCTCGCGGGCGATGATCTCCTGCTCGGCGTCGTGCGTGAAGATCGCCGAGCGATACTGTGGGCCGATGTCATTCCCCTGCCGATCCCGCGTGGTGGGATCGTGGATCGTGAAGAACACGTCGAGGAGGTCCCGATAGGTGATCTCGCGCGGATCGAAGGTGATCTGCACGACCTCCGCATGGCCGGTCTGCTTGCCGCAGACCTGTTCGTAGGTGGGATACGCGACATGCCCTCCGGCGTAACCACTCTTCACCGCGTGGACCCCGCGGAGCATCCGGTAGACCGCCTCGAGACACCAGAAGCAGCCGCCAGCCAGGGTGGCAGGGGTCAGGTGGGAGGGGTCAGGTGACAGGGAGGTCATACCTGACTCTCCCCATCCTGCCCCGCAAACAGAGGGGCGAAGGCGTCATAGCCTTCAGCCTTCAGCCTGTCCGCCGCGATGAACCGCAGCGCCGCCGAGTTGATGCAGTAGCGCATCCCTGAGGGGCCGGGCCCATCGGGGAAGAGATGACCGAGGTGTGAGTCCGCCTGGGCGGAACGCACTTCCACGCGGACCATGCCGTAGGAGCGATCGGCGTGCTCGGTGACGTTCGTGGGGACGATCGGTTGCGTGAAGGAGGGCCATCCGGTGCCGGAGTCGAATTTGTGCACCGAGGCGAAGAGCGGTTCGCCGGAGACGATGTCGACGTAGAGCCCGGGTTCGTGGTGATCCCAGAACTCGTTCCGGAACGGAGGCTCGGTCGCGCTGCACTGGGTGACCTGGTACTGCAGGGGGGAGAGCCTCGCGGCGAGGGCGGGGTCCTCGGGGTTCTGCTTGGCCATGGCGGGAAAGATGTGTGGGATGGGTGGAACTTCTGCAGGGTGGGTTGTGTTTGATGCAAGCAGTCGCTTGCTTTCGATGCAAGCAACCACTTGCACCAGCTATGTCAGAACCGACCAGACAACAGATCCTCGCCGCCGCCGCCACGGTCTACGCCGAGTCGGGGTTCCGCGGCGCGACCACCCGCCGAATCGCCGAAGTCGCTGGGGTGAATGAGGTTACCCTCTTCCGGCTCTTCGGGTCCAAGGCCAACCTGATCGACGAGGTCATCCGGTCGTGCCGCCAGGGAGACCAGTTCCCGCTGGCCGATCACCCGGTCGATCCCGAAGCCGAGCTGACCGCCTGGGCCGCCGCGAGCCACGCCTTCATGGTCGAGCGCCGTGGGATGCTCCGATCCGCCGTCGCCGAGCTGCATGAACACCCAGAGCACTCCGCCGACGCCGCCGATCACCCGATCGCCTCCTTCCGCGAGCTCCGCGCCTACGTCGATCGCCTGCACGCCAGCGGCCGCATCCGCTCGACGCACGAGGCGAACCCGGCGTGCACGATGCTCCTCGGCACGCTCTTCACCGATGCCCTCCACCGCGACATGATGCCTTCGATGTTCCCGCCCGTCGCCGAGGCGCCGCGCGCCTACGTGCGACTCTTCCTGCGCGCGCTGGGCGCGACCGCGGCGCTCGTCCTGCTAATGCTCGGCGCGATGGTCGTCACGCCGCATGCCGCGATCGCGCAGCAGGCGACCACGGCCCCGACCACGCTCTCACTCTCGGACGCGCTCAAGATGGCCGAGCGGCGCAACGAGGGGGTCGCGATCGCGGCGGCCGGCGTGCAGCGCGCGCTCGGTCAGCAGACACAGGTCGACGCGCAGCGCAAACCGCAGATCGCCGGGACCGTCGCGTATCAGCGCGCGATCCAGAATCAGTTCGCGGAGATCACGCAACGCTTCTCGAGCCCCAGCGATTCCTCGAGCGGCGGCGGGGGCGGCGGCTTCACCGATAGCCCCATCGCCCGGATCTTCGCGGCGCCGACCACGGCGATCTTCGCCCTGAATGCCACGCAGAACCTCTATACCGCGGGCCGCATCCCCGCCGCACGGGCCGGCGCGCGCGCGGGCCGCTCCGCCGCGGAGATCGCCTACACCGCCGCCACGTCGCAGGCCGCCCTCGAGGTGGCGCAAGCCTACTTCGACGCCGTCGCCTCCGACCAGTTCGTCGCGATCGCGGAGAGTTCGCTCGTGCTCGTCGATCGGACCCTGGCGCAGGTGCAGCTGGCGCGCGAGGTCGGGACCGCCGCCGAGTTCGATCTCCTCCGCGCGACCGTCGCGCGCGACAATCAGCGCCCGGTGGTGATCCGCGCCGAGGGGGCGCGCACCGCGGCGTATCTCCGGCTCAAGCAGTTGCTCGATCTCCCGCTCAACGCGCCGCTCACCCTCACCACGCCGATCCGTGACGACGCGGGGGGCGCGCGTGAATCCCACGGGCCCCCTCACGCTCGCGGATGATCGTACGCTCGTCCCTGACACCGCCGTCGCGTCGCGTGCGCCGGTGCGGCAGGCGGAGGCGGCGGTGCGGGCGCAGGAGAGTGCGGTGCGGGCCGCGAAGCTCGCTCGGCTCCCCGCGCTCCAACTCAGCTCCACCTATCAGCGCTTCGCCTATCCCCCGGACGGGACCTTCCTGCCGTCCGCACTCGATCTCTACTTCCCGAACTGGAACGTCTCGCTCGGGCTCTCCGTCCCCGTCCTCGCAGGTGGGCGTCTCAAGGGCGAGCGGATGGTGGCCGAGGCGAATCTCGCGGAGGCGCAGCAGCGGTTGCAGCAGAGCCGGGAAGGGGCGGCCCTCGATGCGCTGCTCGCGCTGAATCAGTTCGCGCAGGCCGAGGCCGCGTATCTCGCGTCGGTCGGGACCGATGCCCAAGCCGCCAAGGCGTATCAGATCGCCGAGGTGCGGTTCCGCGAGGGCGTCTCGACGACCCTCGAGCTCACCGAGGTGCGGGTGCAACTCGAGCAGGCGCGCCTCCAGCGGGTGAACGCCGCGCGCGATCTCGAGGTCGCGCGGTTGCGGCTCGCCCTCCTGAAGGACCTTCCGCTCCCCATCCCGGGAGCCCGCTGACCATGTCGATCCCTCTCCATCCGTCGAGGAAGTCACCGATGTCCCGCCGTCTCGTCGCCTCCACGCTCGTCCTCCTCACCTCGCTCACGGCCTGCCAGGGCGCGCCTGATGCCAGCGCGACCGCGACGCCGGTCACGGTGCAGCTCGGACCTGAGGGGATCGCCGTCGCCCAGATCACGACCCTGGCGTCCGGTCCGATCCTCTCCGGCACGCTCGTCGCCGACCGGACGGCGCAGATCCGCGCCGAGGTCCCGGGCTCGGTGCTCCAGGTGCTCCGTGATCCCGGGGCGGTGGTCGCGGCGGGGACCTCGCTCGCCAAGATCGATGACCGGGCGATCAGTGATGTGTTCCTCTCCGCGCGCTCGGGGCTCGCCGCCGCGGAGGCCGCCGCCGATCTCGCCGCGCGGGAACTCGCCCGCGCCGAGAAGCTCGGGGCGGCGGGGGCGATCGCCGAGCGCGATCTCGAGAACGCGCGCCGCGCGGACCTCGTGGCCAAGACGGCGCTCTTCGATGCCCGCGCGCGGCTCGCGCAGGCGCAGAAGCAGGTCGATGCCACCAATGTGCTCACCCCGTACGCCGGGATCGTGAGCGAGCGCTTCGTGAATCCGGGCGATGTGGTCGCGCCGGGGGCGCCGCTCTTCGTGGTGGTCGATCCCGCGACGATGAAGCTCGAGGCGGCGATTCCCGCGGAGCAGTTGGCGACGGTCCGGGTCGGGGCACCGGTCCGCTTCGCCGTCACGGGGTATCCGGGGCGGACCTTCGATGGACGGATCGCCTCGATCAATCCCGCCGCCGATCCGCAGACGCGGCAGGTACGCCTGAGCGTGCGCATCCCCAACGCGGGGAATCGGTTGGTCGCCGGTCTCTTCGCCGAGGGGCGTGTGGCGGCGAATGCGCGCGAGACCCTGACACTCCCGGCGGCGGCGATCGATCAACGCGGGTTGCGCCCCACGGTCCTCCGGCTCCGCGCGGGCGTGACCGAGACGGTCGAGGTCACCCTCGGCGCGCGGGATCAGGCGACCGATCGGCTCGAGATCACTGCCGGCCTCGTCGCCGGCGACACGGTCCTGGTGGGCGCCGCGCTCGGGATCGCGCCGGGGACCCCGCTCCAGGTGCGGGCCGCCGGTGATTCCACCGGGCGTGGGAACTAGGGCCCGCCGATGTTCATCTCCGATTTCGCGATCAAGCGGCCGCTGATCACCGTCGTCTCGATGGTGGCGCTGGTCGTCTTCGGGCTCTTCGCCCTCTGGCAGCTCGAGACCGACGAGTTCCCTGATGTCCAGCAACCGATCATCAACGTCGCCATCCCGTATCCCGGGGCGTCGCCCGACGTGGTCGAGCGCGAGGTGCTCGATCGCGTGGAGGAGGCGGTGAGCGGGATCTCGGGCGTCGACCGCATCAACGGGGCGGCGCAGGATGGCTTCGCCAACGTCACCGTCTTCTTCGTCTTCGAGAAGGACCTGCAGCAGGCCTCGCAGGACATCCGTGACAAGATCTCCTCCATCCGCGGCGAGCTCCCGCCCGAGATGAAGGAGCCGATCCTCACGCGCTTCGACCCGGCCGACCAGCCGATCGTACAGCTCTCCCTCAACTCGAGCACGCTCGATGCGCCCGCGCTGACCCGCATCGCCGACCCCGGGGTGACGCGCGCGCTGCGCTCGATCGCGGGGGTCGCCGAGGCGACGGTGGTCGGTGGGGTGGAGCGTGAGCTGACGGTCGAGCTCATGCCGGCGGCGCTCGCGGCGGCGGGGATCAGCGTGGCGCAGGTGGTCGGGGCGCTGCAGACGCAGAACCTCGCCGTGCCCGTGGGCCGACTCAACGGCGCGCTCGACGAGCGCGCGATCCGGCTCAAGGGGCGTCTCGAGCGCCCCGAGGACTTCCTCGCCCTCGTGGTGGCGGAGCGTGGCGGGCGTGCCATCCGGCTCGGCGAGCTCGCGGCGGTCCGTGACGGCGCCGCCGAGCCGCGCACCGCCGCCGTGTACAATGGGCGCGATGCGGTCGGCATCATGGTCAAGAAGGCCAAGGGCTATTCGACCACCGAGGTGGCGACCAAGGTGATCGCCGCGCTCGAGGAATTGCGTCCGACCCTCCCGGCGGGGACGACCATCGACGTCGTGCAGAACTCGGGGAATCGCGTCGAGCGCTCGGTGGCCAACGTGCAGCAGACCCTGATCGAGGGGGCGATCCTCACCGTCCTCGTCGTCTTCCTCTTCCTGAACTCGTGGCGCTCCACGGTGATCACGGGGCTCGCGCTCCCCATCTCGGTGCTCGCGAGCTTCATCGCCGTCTGGGCGTTCGGCTTCACCCTCAACACGATGTCGCTCCTCGGCCTCTCGCTCGCGATCGGGATCCTGATCGACGACGCGATCGTCGTGCGCGAGAACATCGTGCGGCACGTGGAGATGGGGAAGGACCACTTCCGCGCCGCACATGAGGGGACGGATGAGATCGGGCTCGCCGTGGCGGCGACGACGTTCTCGATCGTCGCGGTCTTCGTCCCGATCGGCTTCATGTACGGCCTCTCCGGCCAATGGTTCAAGCCCTTCGCGCTGACGATCGCCTGCGCCGTCTTGGTCTCCCTCTTCGTGAGCTTCTCGCTCGACCCGATGCTCTCGGCCTACTGGCCTGACCCGGAGATCGAGCAGCATGCGCATCGCAGCTGGATCTCCAAGAAGCTCGTCGTCTTCAATGCGTGGTTCGACGCGCAGGCCCAGCGGTATACGACGGTCGTCGGGTGGGCCCTCGACCACCGGGCCGCGATGATCGCGCTCGCCGCGGTGAGCTTCGTCGGCGCGCTCGCGCTCCAGGGGCTCTTCGGGGGCTTCGGCTTCGTCCCGGTGTCCGATCGCTCGGAGCTCACGATCCAGGTGGAGACCCCGCCGGGGTCCAACCTCGCCTATTCGCGGATGAAGGCCGAGGAGGCGGCACGCCTCGCGCGGGCGCATCCGGAGGTGCGCTACACCTTCACCACCATCGGGTCGGGCGGGGGGATGGATCCCTCCGAGGCGCTCGGGGCGGTGGATCTCGCCTCGGTGTATGTGCGGCTCGTCCCCAAGAAGGAGCGCTCCCTCTCGCAGGATCAGTTCGGGGCACAGCTTCGGGAGGAGGTCAAGCAGATCGGGGGCGCCACCGCATCGGTGTTCACCGCCGGCTTCGGCGGGGCGGTCAAGCAGGTGCAGCTCGAGTTGCGCGGCACCGATGCCGGGCGCCTCCAACTCGCCGCCGACACCGCGCTCGCGATCTTCAAGCGCGTCCCTGGGGCGGTCGATATCGGCCTCTCGACCAAGGGGCAGAAGCCCGAGCTGGAGATCGGGTTGAATCGGGCGCTCGCCGGGAGCATGGGCGTCACCGTCGGGCAGCTCGCGCAGTCCCTACGTCCCGCCTTCGCCGGCGTCGATGCCGGCGATTGGGTCGATCCCGCCGGGGAGAACCGCAAGGTGCGCGTCCGGTTCGCCGCGGAGTCGCGCACGCGCGTGAGCGACATCGAGCAACTCCCCATCACCGTCGCGAGCGGCGGCCGGATGGCGATGATGCCGCTCGGCCAACTCGCGAGCGTCACCGCCGGGATCGGTCCGGCCAAGATCAGCCATCTCGACCGCGACAACGTGATCGTCGTCCAGGCGAATGTCTCCGGCCGTTCGTTGGGTGAGGTGACGAGTGGGATCACCGATCTCTTGGAGGATGCCACCCTCCCCGAGGGGGTCCGGTGGTCGTTCGGTGGGGAGGCGAAGGAGCAGGCCCAGGTCTTCGGCGACATCCTCGCCGCACTCGGGATCGCGCTGCTCCTCATGTATCTGATCCTCGTGATGCAGTTCGGGTCGTTCCTCGATCCGATCGCGATCCTGATCTCGCTCCCGCTCTCCTTGATCGGCGTGGTGCTCGCCCTGCTGATCACCGGCGACACGCTCAACATCATGTCGATGATCGGGGTGATCCTCCTCATGGGGATCGTCGCCAAGAACGCGATCCTGCTGATCGACTTCGCCAAGTGGGGGCAGGAGCAGGGGATGGATCGTCGGACGGCGATCATCGAGGCGGGGCGCGTCCGCCTGCGGCCGATCATGATGACGACGCTCGCCCTCATCGCGGGGATGGTCCCCGTCGCGCTCGGACTCGGTGAAGGCGCCGACTTCCGCGCCCCGCTAGGCCGCGCGATCATCGGCGGGACGATCACCTCGACCATCCTCACCCTCCTCGTGATCCCGACCGTCTACGAGATCTTCGACGAGTGGCGCGAGAAGGTGAGTGGGTGGTTCAAGTTCCCGGAGCGCCCGAAGACCGACGAGTACGCCGTGCCACGGCAGTCGTAAGCGGCCTTCTGGAGAAACGAGAGCGGGCCCGCGTCTCTGACGCGGGCCCGCTCGGTCGCACGAGGAACCGGCCGCCTCACGGGCGGCGGTTATCGCCCGCCGGGCCCCAAGGGCATCGGGGGCTTCGGACGGTTCGCGATCAGCCACGCCTTCTGCTCCGCGGTGTGGACGTTCCAAACCGCCTCGTGCAGCGCCTTCACCGCCGGACGGAGCCCCTCGGCGATCGGACGCGCCTTCACGAGGATCGCGCGGACCTCCTCACGGGTCTTCCCCGCCTGCTTCGCGGCGCGGGCCTCCTCGAAGATCGCCTTGAGCTGCGCGAGCGCGGCGGCGTTCGCGGCGGCGAAGGCGTCACGCAACCCCTTGATCTCCGCCTTCTGCGCGTCGGTCAGCGCGAGCTCCGGCGGGAGGGTCGCGCGGCCCGAGCGCCCGTCGACCGGGTGGTTCCCCGGCTGGGAACCCATCGTCCCTTCCAGCGCGGCGCCGTCGGTGCCGAACATCACGAGCGAATAGTCCTCGGCCGGCGCGGCGTTCGTCGCGGTCGGGAGGAGGTCGCACGCGGTCACCCCAAGGGTGCCGACGAGCAACACGGTGGCGAGCGGTCTGAACATTGAAAACTCCTGTGCGGATGCGGTGGTGAGAGGAAGGCCGGTCGGCCGGGATCGATGCCCATTCGACGACCCCCACCCTGAAAACGTTAACTGGGCCCCACCCGGGCGCCATCCCCCAACGCTTTCGGCCTTCAGCCTTCAGCCTTCAGCTTCCAGCCTTCCCCCTTCCCCCTTCCCCCCATAGCCGGTCACTACCGCCAGTCCGACCGTCAGCAGTAACGCCCAGGCATAGGTGTTATAGAGCCCGGCCGCCCCGGGGGTCACCGGAGCGAGGGTCCCCCCCCTCGTCACCGAAGCCGCCAGGATCGTGGGGAGGAACCAGGGGAGGAGGAAGGGCCAGGTGCAGACGGTCAGGTCGAGGAGGTTGGCGCGGCGGTACGCCGTGACCCCTGCCGCCCCCCCGATCCGCTGCACCACCGGCCCCACCGCGAGCATCGCCACCACGCTGTGCGTGGTCAGGAAGGTCGCGAGGGTCACGAGTCCCACGATCGCCCACTCGGCACGCCGGCGGTCGGACCGCGCGCCAGCACGCGCCACGAGCCGGTCGAGCGTGCCGGCGGCCTGCAGCGGACCGATCAACGCCATCAAGAGGAGGGTGAAGACGCTCACCCCGACGCCCCGGCCGATCCCGTCGATGACCACACCACTGGCGCCGAACGACCCGGGCTCGACGCGGAGCACCTCGCGCGCCCCGAGCAATCCCGAGCCGACCCCGACCCCGATGGCGAGCCCGAGCCCGAGTAGGAGCGCCTCGAGCAACGGGCGGCGTCGGAGGAGCATGGTGACGACGACCAACGGCACGATCAAGAGGACCAACGGTCGCGCGCTGGAGGCGGTCGCGGTACTCGGATCGCCCATCGCGGCGTGGGGCGTGAGGGCCGCGAGCATGAGACTCGCGCCGAAGGCGAGCAGCCCCGCGGGGATCACATACCGCAGGCGGGCACGCACGGTACCCGCGACGTCCACCCCCTGTGACCCCGCACTCGCGATCGAGGTGTCGGAGATCGGGGAGATCGAATCCCCCCAGGTCGCGCCCGCGAGGATCGCGCCCAAGAGCACCATGGGTGGGGCGCCGAGCCCGACGCCAGCGCCGTAGAGCACCGGGCCGGCGACCAGGAGCGTGCCGAAGGAGGTCCCGGTGGCGGTCGAGAGGAGCGCGCACCCCAGGAAGGCGCCGCCCACCGAGGCGACGGCGCCGGCGCCGAGGGTCTGGGCGAGCCAGACGATCCCGTCCACCAGTCCCGCGGCGGCGAGGGTGCCACCGAGCGCGCCGGCGAGGAGCCAGGCGAGGAGCATCGTCGCGACGATCGGTTGGGCGACGGTCGAGATCACCGCATCCGACCAGGTCTCGCCATCGGTGGCGAGGGCGCGGCTCACCGCGAGCGCGAGGAGGAGGATCGGCCAGAAGCCCCGTTCATCCGGGGCCCCGGCGACGGCGAGTGCCCCGACGCCGGCGACGAAGCAGAGCATCGGCGCGAGGGCGCCGAGGAGCCCGAAGCGGAAGGCCAGTGGGGCGGGGGTCACGTCGCGGAAGATACGGCGACTCGCGTCAGGGCGTGCTAACCTTCCTCGTATGTCCACCACACCCCTCGCTCCGGACGAATTCGTCCTCTATGACCTACGCGTCGAGGTCATCGCCACCGATCGCCCGATGGTCTGTGCGCACCGCGCCGGCGAGTCCTTCGATGTGGAAGGTGAGATGCTGCGATTCCCGGCCGGGCAGGGGTTCCCGCTCTATCCGTTGGCGGCGTTGTTGCCCCTCCTCCCGGCGAAGCAGCGTGTCACCGCGCCAGCGGACTGGATGACGACCGACGCCGAGGTCGCCTGTCCCGACCCGCATTGTGGCGGGCGGTTTCGCATCACGCGCACCGGGCTCCGGACCTTCACGCATGGGGAGGTGACGGTGGTGCCGATGCCTGTGCCACGCGCGACGCCGTGACGGTCCCGCGGCGCGCGCTCGCGCCGGGCTACACCATCTCGCGGGTCATCAAGGGCGGATGGCAACTCGCAGGCGGGCATGGTGCGGTGGAGCGGACGCGCGCGCACGCCGACATGACCGCTTTTGTGGAGGCGGGGATCACCACCTTCGACTGCGCCGACATCTATACCGGGGTCGAGGAACTGATCGGCGAGTTCGTCGCCACGCGATCGTCGGGCGAGGTGCAGGTCCACACCAAGTGTGTCCCCGATCTCGATCGCTTGGCCACGCTGGCGTCGCAGGAGCTCGAAGCGCTGATCGATCGCTCACGGCGCCGGTTGCGCGTGGAGGCGCTCGACCTCGTGCAGTTCCATTGGTGGGACTATGCGCAGGGGGATTGGATGACGGCACTCGAGACGCTGGCGCGGCTGTGCGAGCGCGGATCGATCCGCCACCTCGGGCTCACGAACTTCGACACGCCGTCGGTCGAGCGGATGCTCAGGGCGGGCGTCCCGATCGTCTCGCATCAGGTGCAGTACTCGTTGCTCGATCGGCGTCCCGCGCACGCGATGGCGCCCCAGTGTGCGCCGCATGGCGTCGGGCTCCTCTGCTATGGCGCGCTCGCCGGGGGGTTCCTCGGGCGCCGATGGCTGGGACGACCAGAGCCGCAGGAGCCGCTCGAGAATCGGTCGCTCACCAAGTACAAGCTCATCATCGACGAGACGGGTGGGTGGGCACGTTTCCAAGCGCTCCTCACTCTCCTCGATGCGATCGCCTCACGGCATGGCGTCGGGATCGGTGCCGTGGCGGTGGCGTGGGTCCTCGCACAGCCCGGCGTCGCGGCGGTGATTGCCGGGGCGCGGGATGCCTCGCATCTCGCGGATACGGTGGCGGGGGCCACGCTGCAGCTCACCACTGAGGATCGGGCGCAGCTCGAGGCGTTCCTCTCGGAGAGCCCGGTGCCGCCGGGCGATGTCTATGCGCTCGAGCGCGACCGCGAGGGGCGGCACGGGCGGATCATGCGGTATAACCTCAACGCGCCTGGATCAGGTAGTACCCCTCCTGTCGCGGCCGGAAGAACCGATATCCCTCGGGTGTGAGATAGGCACAGTCCTCCATCATCACGAAGACCTTCTGCCCACCCCACTCCGGGACCGGTGTCGCGGTGTTGAGTTCGATCGACAGGTAGGAACCGTCCCGCAACCGCTGAGCGAGCCCGAGGGTGTCGCTGCGCAGCGCCGCGCGGAAATCGATCGACGCGCCTAAGGCATGGCCCTGGGCGCCGAGTGGATGCGAGTAGATCATCGCCTCGATCCCGCGCTCCTTCATCTCGGCCATCGTGCGATTGAAGACATCGCCTCCGGTACGACCGGGACGCGCATGCCGGAGCATCAGCGCATCCTGCAGCGTGTTGGTATTGCGG
>CAIVJV010000129.1 GCA_903906325.1 uncultured Gemmatimonadota bacterium | reverse complement strand
GGTGCTCGTGTTGGTCGCGAGCACGGCATCGGCCGGGAGGACCTGCTCGAGTTCGCGCACCACGGTCTGCTTGACCCCGAGGTCCTCGAAGACCGCCTCGATGACGAGGGGGATCCGTCCGAAACCGGTGTAGCGCGTGGTGCCGGAGACGAGCCCCACGCGATCCTCGAACTCACGCCGCGTGATGTGCTTGCGCGTCAGCCCCTCACGGAGGACGTCGCGCACACTGGCGAGGCCCGCGGTAACGCGCTCGAGCGCCGTGTCCTTGAAGCGGACAGGGATCCCCTGCTGCGCGCTGACGGCGGCGATCCCCGCGCCCATGAAGCCAGCGCCCACCACCCCGAGCCGATCGATGCGGGTGGCCACCGTCCCCTCGGGGACCCCCGCGTCCTTCTTCAACGCGGTGGTCGCATAGAAGAGGAACATCAGCTCCTTGCAGACCGGGCTCATCGCGAGATGGCCGAAGAGCTCCGCCTCGGCGGTGTAGCCCGCCGTCTCGGATCCGCGGAACGCCGCGTGCACCGCATCGATCGCGGCGGGGATCGCCGGATAGTGGCCACCGGACTTCTTCATCGCGAGCTGGCGGGCCTGCCGCAGGACGATCGCCCGACCGGCGGCCGTCTCGTCGAGGACGCGCGAGAGCACGGTGCGCCGCCGTGTCACGCGCGCCCGCGGGATCGTCCCGCTGGCGAGCGCCCGGGCACGCCGGATCGCGACCTCGCGCAGGAGGCTCGGATGCACGAGCTCGTCGACCAACCCGAGCTGCTTGGCCTTCTTCGCGCGGACATTCTTCCCGGTGAGGATCATGTCGAGCGCGGCCTGTAGTCCGATCCGGCGCGGCAACCGTTGCGTGCCACCCGCGCCCGGGATCAACCCCAGCTTGACCTCGGGCAAGGCGAAGATCGTCTTCGGCGTCTCCGCCGCGAGACGATAGGCCGCCGCGAGCGCGAACTCGAGCCCCCCGCCGAGGCAGGCGCCTTCGACGGCGACGACCAACGGGACACGCCCCGTCTCGATGCGGCGCATCATCGTGTGGCCGAAGGCGCTCGCCTGCGCGGCCTCGTCGGCGGTGCGGAAGGCGAGGAACTGATCGATGTCGGCGCCGGCGATGAAGGTCCCGGGCTTCCCGCTGATGAGCACCGCCGCACGGATCGTCAGGTCCTGCTCGAGCCGCGTGAGCGTCTCCGTGAATTCCGCGATCACCGCCGGTGAGAACTTGTTCACCGACTCGCCGGGGAGATCGAAGGTGAGGACGGCGATCCCCTCCTCCACCACGAGCGAGAGGGCTCGGGCGGCGCTCATGCGCGCTCCACCACCATCGCGAAGCCAAGGCCACCGGCGGCGCAGACGGTCATCAGCCCGAACCGGCCCTCACGGCGCGCGAGCTCGTTCACGAGGGTCGTGGTGACGCGTGCCCCGGTGGCGCCGAACGGGTGCCCGATGGCGATCGAGCCCCCCATGACATTGAGCTTGGTCCGATCCACCGCGCCGAGTGGCTTCGCCTCCCCGGCGCGCTCGGCCCACCGCTGCGACTCGAACCCCTGCAGGTTGGAGAGCACCTGCGCGGCGAACGCCTCATGCATCTCCACGAGATCCATCTGCTCCAGGGTGAGGCCGGCGCGCCGCAGCGCGAGCGGGGCCGCGAGCACCGGCGCCTGGAGGAGTTGCTCCCCGGGATCGAGGGCCGCGTACGCATAGGATCGGAGGTAGGCCTTCGGCGTGAATCCCGCCGCCTTCGCCACGTCCTCACGCATGAGCAGCACCGCCGCGCCCCCGTCAGTGAGCGGCGAGGCGTTCCCCGCCGTGACCGTCCCGTACGCCCGATCGAAGACCGGCGAGAGCTTGGCGAGCTGCGCCGCCGTGGTGTCGGCCCGGATCCCGTTGTCGGCGACGATCGGGGACCGCGTCCCGCGCTCGGGGAAGATCGGGAGGATCTCCGCCGCGAGCCGGCCGTCGGCCGTCCCCGCCGCCGCTCCCTGATGCGAGGCGAGCGCGAGCGCGTCCTGCGCCTCCCGCGTGAGCCCGTTCAGCTTCGCCATCTTCTCCGCCGACTGCCCCATCGTCTCTCCCGTGGTCGGCTCGGCGATCGCCGGCGTGACGGGGATCAGGTCCTTGGGCCGGATCGCGGCGAGGGACTGCACCCGCTGCAGCGGCGTCTTCGCGCGGCTCGCCGCGACGAGCGCGTCGGAGAAGCCGCGCGAGTGGAGGATCGGCACGTTGGAGAGCGATTCCGCCCCTCCGGCGATCGCGACCGTGGCATGCCCGAGGAGGATCTGGTCGGCCGCATCGGTGATCGCCTGGTTCGCCGAGGCACAGGCCCGGGACACCGTCCACGCCTGCACCCCCTTCGGGAGGAGCGGCATCAACGCGATCTCCCGAGCGGGGTTCGGCGCGAGCACGGAAGGGATCACCGTCCCGAAGGTGAGCAGGTCGATCGACGCGGGATCGAGATCCTTGCGGTGGATGAGCTCCGAGACCGCGAGCTTCCCGAGCTCGATCACCCCGAGGTGCTTGAGCAGGGTCCCTGCTTTGGCGAAGGGGGTGCGGACGCCATCGATGATGGCGACCCGACGGCCGGGCTGGTGCGTCAGCATCCGTGAAAGCTAGGGGGGTCCCCCGCCCCCGTCAGGGGCACACCGCCTGACGCGGGGCCTCACCCATCGCTCGCCGCGGACCGCCGACTGGTGTATGGTCCATCCACCATGGCCCTCTCGTCGATTCGTCGTGCCTTCCGTCGCCTGGCCCCTCCGGTCGCTCTCGGGGCCCTTCTCCTCTGGTCCGCCGGGTGTGCCCGGGAGTCCGCCCCGGCGCCGCTCGCCATCCACCCCCTCCCGGCCCCCGCCATGGGCGATGCCGCCGAGCCCTTCGTGGCCAGCACCCCCGAGGGCGGCGTCACCCTGAGTTGGCTCGAGCGGCAGCCCGATTCCACCGTGGCCCTCCGCTTCGCCACCCTCGGGCGAGCGGACTCCACATGGAGCGCCCCGCAGGAGATCCTGCGCCGGTCCGACCTCTTCGTGAACTGGGCTGACTTCCCCTCGCTCGTCACGCTGTCCGATGGCACCCTCCTCGCGCATTGGCTCCAGCGGAACGGGACTGGGCGATACAGCTACGACGTGCATCTCGCGGCCTCGACGGACGGTGGACGGAGTTGGGGCCCGAGCGCGCTCCCGCATCCTCCGGGATTCGCCGCCGAACATGGCTTCGTCGCGGTGCTCCCGGATCCAGCCGGCGGCGCGGATGTCGTCCTCCTCGACGGCTCCGAGGGGGCCCGCACCCGACGCCCCGGCGCCAAGGAGCCCGGCGCGCCGATGCAACTCGGCGTCGCGCGCTGGGAGGGGGGCACCGTGGTCTCCCGACGGATCGTCGATGACCGCGTCTGCGACTGCTGTCAGACCGCGCTCGCCAGGACCGTGCGCGGGCTCGTCGCGGTCTATCGAGACCGCTCAGCCGATGAGATCCGCGACATGGGC
>CAIVJV010000128.1 GCA_903906325.1 uncultured Gemmatimonadota bacterium | reverse complement strand
CCATGTAGAAGACGGCGAGAGAATCGGCTCTGTGACCCGTCTGCCAATCCGTCGCTCCCCTCACTTCCGAGGATGACGGTGGCCCAGCCGACCGGTCGACCCCATCGACCGGAGCCATGGGCGAGTGAGACGGGTCATCCATCGCAAGGAGCGGAGTATGTCCCAGCAAGAATCCGAACGTGCGTATGTGGTCCCCGGCGCTGACCCCTGGGACCGGGTGCGCCATTTCACCGATGGGAGGGATCCCGTCAAGGAATGGCAGTGTTCCGACTGCCACACCTGGTATGCCGACCACGCGTCCGGGGTGACCAAGTCGTGGGAGATCCGCAAAGGGGTCTGGTCGCAACCCTTCTGCGGCACCTGTCGCCCGCCGAAGAGCCCGTTCTTTAGCGGCGGCCCGGTGATTATCGGGTACGGCGGGTTCACGGAGTGGATCAAGCAGAACGCGGCCGAGCGGCGGGCCAAGGGCCTGCAAGGTGGAGGGGCGGAATGAGCCGCAGTCGCGGGTCGTGGCGCCGCTATCCCTTGGCTCTGACCGACTTCCGCACCCGACGTCTCCGGCCGGTGCTAGCGAAGGCCTCGCCGATTCGCGCCCCCGAGACACCGGCGACGATCAGCGAGCGGACCATGAGGTCGAGGGCGACTGATGCATCAGCGGCCTCCATCTTGGCCACCCGGGATTGGCTCGAGCCCAGCGCCTGGGCGAGCTGCGTCTGCGTCCACCGCCGCTCGGCCCTCGCCTCCTTCACGAGTATCGCCAGCGCCGCATGGATATCGACCAGGATCGCCTCGGCGTCCGTCAGGCCCAGGAACTCTTGGGTCGATCTCACCGTCCACCCAGCGGCCTCGAGGCGCTGGCGCTTCCCCTTTCGCATCGGTCTCTCCGGTCGGGCTACGTGCTGTCGTACCGCCTCAACCGCATCCGGCAGGTTGCGATGACGTGCGGCGGCGTCTGTTCCGTCTTCTTGGCGAACACCTCGAGGATCACTACCGCATCCTCGTCCAGTCGATACATGATGCGCCAGGTCACCGCCGTGTCGACGATGCGCAGCTCGTGGCACCGCGCCCCGATGACCGGCATCGGTCGCGAGGCCGGCATCCCCAGTCGATCGCCACGCTGCAGTCGCCGGAGGAGTCGACCCGCCTCGAGCCGTGACGCGCTCGAGAACGGCGGTGTCTTGATCTCCCCGTGTAGCCAGACCAGCGGCTTTCCGGCTGGGAACGTAGGGTATGATAATGTCACATACGACATGTGTCAACATTGACATAATGCGGGGGAGGCGAACGCTGGCATGACGATATGGTGGCGCCACTGCGGGCCATCGGTAGGATCGTTTGTGCGCAGGCATCATCGTTGTAGTACCACGGTCACCTCCGTCTCGGTGACCACCATGCAGAAGACGGCGAGAGACTCGGCTCCGCGACCCGTCTGCCAATCCGTCGCTCCCCTCACCTCCGAGGATGACGGTGGCCCAGCCGACCGGTCGACCCCCATCGACCGGAGCCATGGGCGAGTGAGACGGCACGTTCATCGCAAGGAGCATCGCATGCCCGCATCAGATCGCGTCCCACCCCCCGCTGACGCCTGTCCTGGCGAGCGCTACACCAAGCAGGGCCACCTCCTCATCTCCAGTCGGCAGCTGCTGGCGCTCAATGCCCTGCTCGACACCCCGCAGGCCTCGGTGACCTCCATCGCGGAGTGGCACGCGCTGACCAAGCGCTACGAGGAATACCTCCATCGCGACACGGTCTGGAACTTCCCTGACAGCTGGGTGACCGTCACGCGCGTCGGGCCACGTGTGATGGCGGTGCTCGGGCCCAGAGGGCGGGCGATTCTCAACGGCCATGTGCCGGTCCATGTGCATGGCTGTGGACCGGTGGACGGCGTGCGGGGATTACTGGGGTGGCGCAACCCGAAGCATCGGAAGGGGACTGCAGGGTAGGGGGCGCAAGGATTTCGTGCGGCGGGTCGACTGAAGCATGAACCTCTGGCCGCGAATTTATGAGGTGACCCTCAGTCGATGATCTGCCGACCATGGCGAATCGTCAGGATCGCTACCAGATCCCCTCGAATCTCATAGATGATTCGATACGGCTGGTGCTGGATCTCTCGGATATCAGGGTCGCTGAACTCAGGAACCACTCGACCGCGCCGTGGAAATCGATCCAATGAGCGGACGATCTGCTCGAGTTCGTCGAGCCATCGTGTCGCGGCTTGCGGACGATCCAGCGCGATCAGCTCACGGATCTCCTGTGCGCGTTCCAGTGCGATGCTGGTCCAAACGACCCTCATCCCGCCCCTGGTTTCCGGAGCGTCTGCATGGCGGTCGCATGCGGGACGACCTCCCCGGTGACGACCTGTGCGCGGGCGGTTCGGATATCGCGGAGGAGCTCGAGCTCCTCGACCATCGCCTCGAAGGCCTCGAGGTCGAGAAGGACGGCCGCGCCCTTGCCATGCTGGGTGAGGATGATCGGCTCGCCAGTCTCCCGAACCTGTTCGATGAATTGCGCGGCGTTCGCGCGGAATTCGGTGACCGGCCGGATGTCGCGGGAGGGCTTCAATTGGCGCATGGGATCCCCATAAGTACGGAAAGAAGTACAGATAAATGTACTCATTCCCGTGAAGTGAGGCATCCCAGGCGATCTCGACATGGACTGGATATACGTCCCAGTCGCTATTTCAGCAGTACCGTTTCATTGCTGGTCGGCACGAAACGTGGCTCGAAGCCTTACCGCCCGGCTCCCTAGACCAACCCGCGGATCCACCCCCCATCGACCGCGACATTCTGCGCGGTGATGTAACTCGCCCGCTCCGAGGCGAGGAACGCCGCCAACGCCGCGAACTCGTGCGGCTCCCCCACGCGCCCCATCGGGATCTGCTGCTCCCACGCAGCGTACGCCGCCTCGACGCTGATCTCCTTGGCCTTGGCGATCCCCCCGGCAAGCTCGACCAACCGCTCGGTGCGCGTGTAGCCAGGCAGCAGATTGTTCACCGTGATCCCATGCGGCGCGACCTCGTTCGCGAGGGTGCGCGCGAAGCCGGTGACCGCGGCACGGAGCGAATTCGAGAGAATCAACCCATCGACCGGCTGCTTCACCGCGATCGAGGTCACATTGAGGATCCGGCCCCACCTCCGCGCCTTCATCCCTGGGAGCACGGCACGGCAGAGATTCACGACGGGATCAAGCGTGAGTGCTGTCGCACGCTGCCACGCCTCCGGCGAGTGACTCTCGAAGGGCCCCGCGGGAGGCCCACCGGCATTGGTGACCAAGATGTCGATCGCGCCGAAGCGCTTCAGCGTCGCGTCCACCGCGCGGGTGATATCCGCAGGCACGGTGACATCGGCGACGAGGCCGAGCGTCTCCACGCCCTGCGCCTTCGCGATCTCCTCTGCGACCGCGTGGATCCCCTCGCTCCGCGCGCAGACCGCGACGCGCGCCCCCTCCGCCGCGAGCGCCTGGGCGATCGCGCGCCCGAGTCCGCGGCTCGCCGCGGCGACGAACGCGGTCCGGCCCCTGATCCCGAGATCCATCGCTACT
>CAIVJV010000127.1 GCA_903906325.1 uncultured Gemmatimonadota bacterium | reverse complement strand
TACACCTGGTCCAACGCCAATCCGCACCGCGGCGCCTATGCCCTCGCGGCGACGGCGACGCAGGCGTATCACGATGCGCGCGACCGCGTCGCGCGCTTCCTCGGCGTCTCCGATGCCGACACCCTGATCTTCACCCGCGGGTCGACCGAGTCGCTCAACCTCGTCGCGACCGCCTGGGGCCGGGCGAATGTACAGGCCGGCGACAACATCGTCGTCACCCGGATGGAGCACCATGCGAACTTCGTCCCCTGGCAGCAGCTCGCGCGCGCCGTGGGGGCCGAGTTCCGCATCGCCGAGCTCGGCCCGGAGGGGACGCTCGACCTCGATCACCTCGCCTCGCTCCTCGATGCTCGGACCAAGGTCGTGGCCTTCGGGCATGTCTCGAATGCACTCGGGACGATCCACCCCGTCAATGACATCGTGAAGCTGGTCCGGCAGGCGTGCGGCGCGCTGATCGTCTGTGATGGCGCGCAGGCCGTGCCACATCTCCAGACCTGGGTCGATCGACTCGGCGTCGATGTGTACGCCTTCAGCGGGCACAAGCTCGGTGGCCCGATGGGGATCGGGGGCGTCGTGATTCGTCGGCCGATCCTCGAGGCGATGCCCCCATATCACTTTGGCGGGGACATGATCGAGTGGGTGCACGATCAGGACTCCACCTGGAACGTGCTCCCGCATCGGTTCGAGGCGGGAACGCCGAATGTCGAGGGGGCGGTCGCCCTCGACGCGGCCTGCACCTATGTGACCGACCTCGGCCTCGAGGCGATCCGCGAGCATGAGGTGGCGCTCACCACGCAGGCGATGCGCGAGCTCGGGGCGGTCCCGGGGGTGACCCTCTTCGGCACGCGGCACGCCGAGGGGCGTAGTGGGGTGGTGAGCTTTACTGTGGAGGGGGTGCACCCGCACGACCTGTCGACCGCACTCGATGTGGCGGGGATCGCCGTGCGCGCGGGGCATCACTGCGCGCAGCCGTTGATGCGGGCGCTCGGCGTGCCGGCGACGGTGCGCGCGAGCTTCTGGGTCTACAACACCGCAGAGGATGTGACGCGCTTGGTCAGCGCGGTCCAGCAGACCCAAGAGCGGTTCGGGGCGGTCTGACCTCCCGGCGCGTCCCTCGTATGACGCGCCGACCCGATCAGCGACGTACCGCACTCCCGTCTGTGAGCGCCTCGGGCGGGTAGAGCACCACGACCGCTCCCGCCGCGAGTCCCTCGATCGCGGATTCATCGGTTCCGCGCGCGACGAGGGTGACCGGCGTGCGCCGCGCCCGCCCCTTCGCATCTACAATGAAGACGCTCCAGGCGGTGCCGTCGCGCACCAGCGCCCCGGTCGGCACGATCGTGGCCTCCTCGCGGCGCGAGAGGACGATCCGCGCGGTGATCGCGAAGTCGTGCCCCACACGCGCCCCACGCAGGGAATCGAGCACGCCGATCACCTGCACGCGCTGCTCTTCCACGCCGAGCGCCGAGCGCACCGTCCGGGCGGTTGGCTCCACGCGGCGGACACGACCCGCGATGGTATCGGCCCCACTGATCACCGTGAGCGCGGCATCGCGTGGGACACGCTCCGCATCGCGGCTCAGGATATCGACGACGACCTCGGGGGCGCCGACCGCGCCCAGCATGAGGAGTGGGGCGCCCGCCGGAAGGACGCGACCATGCTCCTCATCGATCCGGAGGATCACCCCCGTCATCGGGGCGCGGACGGTGATCGGCGCACCGCCACCAGGGAGCAGCGCCTTCACGGCATCGCGGGCGTAGGCGGCCGCGGCGGTGCGAGCCGACGCCGCCTCGAGGTCCCGTTGCCGCGCCTCGGATTCTGCCTGCACCCGTTCCAGGTCGGCCTCGGCCACGCCACCCGCGACGCCGAGTCGCGCCGCGCGATCGGCGGTCCGCTTCGCCTCGACTGCCGCCGTTCGTGCTGCCCCCTCCGTGGCGCGCGCGGCGGCGAGCGTCGCCTCGGCGGCCCCGAGCTGTGCGGTGAGTTGACTCTGCGTCGCGGGATCAGCCGCCGGGGCCGTGATCACCCCGAGCGCCTCGCCCGCTGGGACGGTATCGCCCACCTCGAGTGTGGTGGGAGCCCATTCCCCACTCACCGGGGCGGTGAGATCGAGATGCCAGCGCGCGCGCGTGCGCCCCTGCTCGGCGAGGATCTCCTCGAAGGCACCACGCCGGACCCCGGCGGTCTCCACCTCGAGGCGGCCGGCCCGCCGTTGCCAGACGCCAGCGAGGACGAGGAGGGTCACGACGGCCGCGGCGAGACGCCAGCGCATGGGATGTGACATCAGCTATTCCCTGGTCTTGAGGACACGGACGAGATCGAGATGGTCGAGACGGCGGCGGAGCGGGATCGCCGCACCAAGCCCCGCGAGGATAGGAATCACGACCCCGAGGAGGAGGGTGCGCGGGCCGATCACGAGTGGCATACGGAAGAGTTCGCCCGTGCCGAAGGAGGCGACGACCGCGGTGGCGAGCCCGACGCCCAACAGCAGCCCCACCGGCAGGCCGATGAGCCCAAGGGCCCCCAACTCACCGAACAAGATGCGCGCGACCTCCCCACGCGTGAAGCCAAGGACCCGGAGACTGGTGAGATCGCGCGCACGCTCGGAGAGCGTCACGCGTCCGGCATTGTAGATCGTGCCCACGGAGAGCGCGGAGGCGAAGAGGACGAGCGTGGTCAGCACCGTGTAGAAGCTCTGCTTCAGCGTCGCGTCGAATGCCCGTTGCATCGCGGATCGCACGACGACCGCCTGGACCCCGGCGAGATGCGCGATCGCCTCATAGAGGGCATCGCGTTGATCGGCATCCACCGCGAGGTCGGCACTGGTGATCGCCTCCCCGACGCCGAGGACGGAGGTGAAGTCCTCCACCGGGACATAGGCGGCGAGACCGGAGAGGTCGTCGATGCGCGCGGTGACCGGACGCGAGAGGAACCGCCCGCGCCCATCGATGAATTCGAGATCGACGGTGTCGCCGATGCCGGCCTCGAGGACGGAGGCGAGCGCGACCCCGAGTGCGACCCCTCCGGTGGGGATCGTCACCGATGCGCCCTGGAGATCGACGAGCCGCCGTAACTCGGCCCGTGGATCGATGCCTTGGAGCGAGGTGAGGCGGTTGCGATGGCCATGCCGGACCCGGACCGCGACCTCCCGGACCGCCTCCACGCGATGCACGCCAGGGTACGTGGCCAAGGCGGAGAGCGCAGATGGACCCTGCGCCTCACGGAAGACGACCGTCACGTCGGCGCGCGTCCCGAACCCGAAGAGGATCTCGCGCATCCGACCGATCGCATCGAATCCGAAGGTGCCGACGATCACCACCGCGGCGGCGAGGCCGATGCCGAGGGCGCCGAGGGCGGTCCGCCAGGGCCGATGCGAGAGTCCGCGCACGATCATCCGCGGGACCGGGCGATGGAACCGCTCGGTGAGGATCCGCTCCACCCGTCCGTGCGTGAAGGTCGCCGGGGGTTCGGGGCGCATCGCCTCCGCGGGCGGTATGCGCAGGAGCCGCCGCACGGCGCTCAGCGCACCCACGAGCGCGGCCAGCGCCGCGATGGCCGCCGCCATGAGGAACTCCCGCGGGTAGATCGCCACCCGAAGCGAGGGGAATCGGAAGAACTCTAGGTAGATCGTCGCGAGGTAGTCCGCGAACCAGAGGCCGAGGGCACCGCCGAGGAGGGTACCGGCGCCGACCGGGACGGCGGCGAAGAGGGCGTAGTGCCTGATCACCTCGCTATTCGGCATCCCGAAGGCCTTCAGCGTCCCCACCTGCTCACGCTGCTGCGTGACGACGCGGCCCAGCACGAGATGGACCAAGAACGCCGCGACGCCGAGGAAGATCGCGGGGATCACGAGCGCGAAGGTCCGGTTCTCGCGGATCTCGGACGAGAGGAACTCATGCGACGGATGGCGTGCCCGTGCATAGGCACCTGGGGTGCCATACGGCTCGAGGGCGGCATCCAGGGCCGCGATCACCGCGAGCGGGTCCACATCAGGCTGGAGGGTGAGCGCCACCTCATTCCATGCGCCACGATACCCGAAGGCATCCGCCAGCGTCTCGGCGTCGAGCCACAGCACGCCGTAGCGCTTGGCATCGGGGAGCATGTCTCCGGCACGGATCTCATAGACGAATTCCGCCGTGATCCCGATCCCGACGATGCGGAGGGTCTGCCACCGCTCCCCCAGCACCGCGCCGAGGGTGTCGCCGAGGGCGAGTCCGTTCGCTTGGGCGAAGGCCTCGCTGACGAGGACGGCATCGCGCTCGCCGGGCGCCGGACGACGACCCGCGCGGATCAGGAGCGTGTTGAGTGCCTGCGCCGTCTCAGGACGCAGACCGACGAGATGCGCCGTCGCCGGCTCCCGAAGTCCGGGTACCCGCAGGACCACATCCCCGACCACGCGCGTCTCGAGCCGTGCGACGCCAGGGATCGCTCGTAGCGTGGGGGTGATCGCATCGGGTGCGCGACGGACGCTGGCGAAGACCTCTGGGAAGCGCACCGCCTGGTAGTACGCGCGTTGTGCATCGAGGAGGAGCCGCGCCATCGACCGTTCCGCGATGAACCCCGCCTGCCCACAGGCGACGACGATCGCGATCGCGATGAGTGACCCGAGATGGGAGCGCAGGTCACGCCGCAGCTTCCGGTCGAGGAGATGCCTCACCAGACGATCTCCGCGGGATCGATCGGATGGGGATTCCGCTCATCGCCGACGATCTGGCCATCGCGCAGCTTGAGCACGCGATCCGCCATCCCGGCCACCGAGGCGTTGTGTGTGATCACCACCGTGAGGGTGCCGAACTCGCGGTTCGCCTTCCGGAGTGCCTCGAGGACGAGCTTCCCGGTGTCGACATCGAGCGCCCCGGTGGGTTCATCGCAGAGGAGCACGTCGGGGCGCTTCGCCACGGCCCGGGCGATCGCGACGCGCTGCTGCTCTCCGCCAGAGAGTTGTGCGGGGAAGTTGTCGAGCCGGTCTCCGAGGCCGACGAGGGAGAGGATCGCCTTGGGATCCGCCGCGACATGCCCATGCGCGCCCTCGACGAGCCCGGTGACCAGCGCGACGTTCTCGATCGCCGTGAGGCTCGGGATCAGGTTGTAGAACTGGAAGACGAACCCCACATGCTCGCGCCGGTACTGCGTGAGTTCGCGCTCGGTCGCGTTGGTGAGGGTATGGTCGCGAAAGGTGACCGTCCCGCTCGTCGGGGCGTCGAGTCCGCCGAGGATGTTGAGCAGGGTCGACTTCCCGCTGCCGGAGGGGCCGAGGATCACCACAAACTCGCCGGCGAAGAGCTCGAGATCGACCCCGCGGAGGGCGTGGACCTCGACCTCCCCCATCCGATAAACCTTCGAGAGCCCTTTCGCCTGGAAGATGGGAGGGGTCGTCATCCTCTATAGGTATCCTGTGGGCCGACCGCCGGCGAGTCCGCCG
>CAIVJV010000126.1 GCA_903906325.1 uncultured Gemmatimonadota bacterium | reverse complement strand
GTCGGGGGGAACCCCTTCGAAACGACCTCGATCTACACCTTGATCCACCACCTCGAGAAGACGTGGGGGGTCTGGTTCGCGATGGGGGGCACCGGCGCGCTCGTCGACGCCTTCGTCCGGCTCCTGCGGGACATCGGGGGGGAGCTCCGCCTCTCGACCCAGGTCCGCGAGATCACGGTGGATGAGCGAACCGGGAAGGCGAATGGGGTGCGCCTCGCCTCGGGGGAGGTGCTCGCCGCCGATGCGGTGGTCAGCAACAGCGACGTGGCCTTCACCTACAAGCATCTCGTCGCACCCAAGTGGCGGAAGAAGAACACCGACGCGCGCATCGACGGGCTGGACTATTCGATGTCGCTGATGGTGATCTACTTCGGCACCGACAAGAAGTACGAGGACATCGCGCATCACGAGATCCTCATGGGCCCCCGCTACCGGGGGCTCTTGGACGAGGTCTTCGGCACCAAGACGCTCGCCCGGGACTTCTCGCTCTACCTGCACCGCCCGACGGCGACCGATCCCTCGCTCGCGCCCCCCGGGTGCGATGCCTGGTATGTGCTCTCCCCCGTCCCGCATCTGGGCGGCCCCACCGATTGGCACGTGGCGGCGCAGGCGTACCGGGACCGCATCATGCAGTACCTCGAGGATCGCTATCTCCCGGGACTCTCCAAACACATCGTGACCGAGCATCGGATCGATCCCCTGCACTTCCGCGACACGCTCTCGAGTCATCTCGGGAGCGCCTTCTCGGTGCAGCCGACGCTCCTCCAGTCGGCCTGGTTCCGGCCGCACAACCGGAGCGAGGACATCCCGAATCTCTATTTCGCGGGGGCGGGGACCCATCCGGGCGCCGGCCTGCCGGGTGTGATCAGCTCCGGGAAGATCGTCGCCGACCTGATCGGGACCGCCGCATGACGATGTTGCCCGGCATCCTGAAGGCCACGGACGCCGACCTCGCGCGGGCCGACGCGCAGCACTGCGAGTCGATCACGCGCACCTATGCCCGCACCTTCGCCCTCGCCAGCCGCTTCCTCCCGCCGCGCAAGCGACGTGGGGCCTTCGCGGTCTACGCCTTCTGCCGCCTCGCCGACGACATCGTGGACCGGATGGCGGAGGCGCGTGACCCGGAGGCGGTCGCGCAGGAGCTCACGCAATACCGCATCGGGGTCTCGGAAGCGCTGAGCGGCAACCCCGATGGGCCGGTCTTCCGCGAGCTCTGGCGCGCGGTCTCGGAGTACGGGGTGCCGAGTGAGGTGCTGGAGGAGTTGCTCAACGGGGTGGCCTGCGACCTGCACCCCGCCCGCTACGACTCCTGGAGCCAGCTGACGAGTTATTGCGAGGGGGTCGCCTCCTCGGTGGGCTCCATGTGCACCTACATCTTCGGGGTCCTCGGGCACGACGAGGCGACGCGCACCCGTGCGGTGCGCTACGCGCGCACGCTGGGCGTGGCGATGCAACTCACGAACATCCTCCGCGACGTGGGCGAGGACGCGACGCGCGGACGCTGCTATCTCCCGGATGACGTGCTCGCGGCCTTCGGGTTGGATTCGCACCGGGTGCTGCACGATCCGACGCTGCGCCACGACCCCCGCTGGGCGCGCCTCATGCGGCATGAGATCGCCCGTGCGCGCGCGCTGTATCGCGCGGCCGCCCCGGGGATCCTGCTCCTCGAACCGGATGCCCGACGCTGCGCGCGGGCCTGTGCCGATGGCTACGCCGCGATCCTCGGCGCCATCGAGCAGAACGGCTATGACTCGATCACCATCCGGGCCCGCGTGGGGACCATCGCCCGAGCCGGGCTGCTCTGGTCGGTGTGGCGGGGGGCGGAGGATGCACAGCCCCCGGTGGGTGGCCCGGTGATCGAATGGGGCGAGCGCGCCCTGACACGCCCTGAGGAGATGATGCTATGCGCCTGAGCGCCATGACGGAGCCCCAGACCCCACTCGACCGCGCGGCCCATGGGCTGCTCTACGGCCATCTGGCGATGATCGTCTTCGCGACCTTCGCGATGGTGACGATCCTCGCCGGCGAGTTCCCGATCTGGATGCAGGGGCCGTACACGCAGACGGTCTACACCCTTGGATGGAAATACTCCGGGCAGGTCTACATCCTGCTGGGGACGGTCGCGGTGCTCCTGCACTCCGGCCCGCGCTTCGGCTGGGGGCGCGCCGTCGCGGTGATGGTCGTGGCGAGCGGGGTCGCCCTCCTCTCGGAGCTCGGCGGGACCAACGTCGGCCTCCCCTTCGGCCCGTACCGCTACACCGAGATGCTCGGGTACCGGATCATGGGGGATGTGCCCTACCCCATCCCGATCTCCTGGTACTACATGCTCTATGGGTCCCTCGCGATCTGCGGCCGCCTCCTGGCGACCGACGACTCATCGATGACCCGCTGGCGTTGGGCGCTGGTGGCGGGGGCGGTCCTCACGGCGTGGGACGTCCCGATGGAGGTCCACATGACCAACGTCACCCCGCCGCATTGGGTATGGGAGTTGGACCGCGTCCCGGCCTGGGTCCCGGGGTGGTTGGTGGAACCGGTCTTCTATGGGATGCCGATCTCCAACTGGATCGGCTGGTATGTGACCGGGGTGGTGGTGAGCCGGATCATGCTCGCGATCGTGCCGCCGACCACCTGGACCGCCAACGTCTCCGTGGCGGCCTTCCCCTTCCTGATCTACGCCATGAACGGGGTGATGCCGATCGCGGTCACCGCGCGCCATGGGTACTGGCTCGCGGTCCTCGGGGGGATCGTCGCCATGGGGCTCCCACTCTGGCTGGCCCGGCGTCGCCCGGTCGCTTAACTTTCCACCGTTCCTGAGCCCCCCGCTGCCGGAGCCCGGTGGCGGGGGTTCGTGTCCCCCAGAGTCTTTGCTATCCCTTTGAACGATATGGACATCCAGATCACCGCCACCAAGAGCGAGGGGGCCGAACGCCGGCTCCAGATCGCCGTCGCCGCGACCCGCGTGGTCGAGGCCCGCACCAAGGCCGCGAGCCGTGTGGCCAAGCAGGTCCGCGTCCCCGGCTTCCGGCCCGGCAAGGCCCCCGTCGCGATGGTGCGCAAGCAGTACGGCGCCGCCATCGACCAGGAGGCGGTCGAGGCGCTCCTGCGTGAGGCCTTCGAGCTGGTCGTGACCGAGCAGCAGCTCGAGCTCGTGACCCAGCCGCATGCGCACGATGTGAAGTTCGGGGAGGATCAGAGCCTCAGCTTCGAGCTCCACTGCGAGGTACGCCCGCAGCTCACCCTCGAGAAGCTCGAGGGGTTCCGCGTGATGCGCCCGACGGACACCGTGACCGACGAGCAGGTGCAGGAGCAGATCGAACGGCTCCGCGACCAGCGCGCCACCTGGACCCCCGCCGAAGGGAAGGCGAAGGAGGGCGACCTCGTCACGGTCACCCTGGCGACCGAGGAGGATGGCACGATCCCCGAGGGGCGTGAGTACCGCCTCGTGATGGGGGCCGGGCAGGTGATCCCGGCGATCGAGGAGATCGTGATGACGATGAACCCGGGCGAGACGGTCGAGCGGTCGGTGACCTGGCCCGAGGATTTCCCCGATGAGGCGCAGCGCGGGAAGACGCGGCAGGTCCGCGTCGCGCTGACCGAGGTGAAGCGGAAGTCGCTCCCGGCCCTCGACGACGCCTTCGCGCGCGAGATGGGGGACTTCGATTCGCTCGCCGCCTTCGAGACGGTCGTGCGCGAGGACATGGCGGCGGCCGCGGTGCGCGACGCCGACGCGGCGGCCCGCACGCAGCTCCTCGACGAGATCGTGCAGGCCAATCCCTTCGACCTCCCGCCGAGCTGGGTGAAGCAGATGATCCGCGCCTACGCGGAGGCGTACCGGATCCCGGAGGCCGAGCTCGTGAAGTTCGGGGACGAGATCCGCGGGATGGCGGAGCGTCAGGTGCGTCGGGATCTGATCATCGACACGATCGCCGAGCGCGAGGGGCTCGTCGCCACGGAGAAGGATGTGGACGACAAGGTCGCCGAGCTCGCCGAGAAGCGTGGGACCGAGCCGGGCCCCCTCTACGCCTCCTTGCAGAAGGCGGGACGGCTCCGCGAGCTTGAACGGAGCATCACCGAGGAGCGGGTCTTCACCTGGCTCCTCGGCAAGAACACCATCGAGCAGGCCTGACCCCAAGGATCATTCCCATGGCGATCATCCCGAATCCCTACGTCATCGAACGGTCGAGCCGCGGCGAGCGCAGCTACGACGTGTACAGCCGGCTCCTCATGGACCGGATCATCTTCCTCGGCACGCCGATCAATGACGACGTGGCGAACATGATCATCGCGCAGATGCTCTTCCTCGAGGCGGACAACCCCGGGCGGGACATCCATCTGTACATCAACTCGCCGGGCGGGAGCGTGTCGGCGGGGCTCGCGATCTACGACACGATGCAGTTCCTGAAGTCGCCGGTGAACACCATCTGCATGGGACTCGCCGCCTCGATGGGGGCGTTCCTCCTGGCGGCGGGGCGCGCCGGCAAGCGCTCGGCGCTCCCGCACTCGCGGATCATGATCCACCAGCCCTCGGGGGGCGCGCAGGGGACCGCGGCCGACATCGAGATCCAGGCGCGGGAGATCATCTATCTCCGCGCGAAGATGAACGAGCTGATGGCGAAGCACACCGGGCGTCCGCTCGAGGAGATCGAGCGCGACGTGGACCGCGATCGGTTCATGAGCGCGGAGGAGGCGAAGACCTACGGGATGATCGACCAGGTGGTCGTGAACCGTGAGGAGACCGCCCCGACCTTGACGGCCACCAAGTAACGGCTGAGCTTCCCGAGACCATGTCCCACGACCGCCACCTCCGCTGTTCGTTCTGCGGCAAGTCCAAGGACGCGGTCCGGAAGTTCATCTCGGGCCCTTCGGTCTACATCTGCAATGAGTGCATCACGCTCTGCAATGAGATCCTGGCCGAGGACGAGGAGCGCGAGGTCCAGCCGGAGACGGTGACCCGCGTCCCGGCGCCGCAGGAGATCAAGGCGACGCTCGACGAGTATGTGATCGGACAGGACGCGGCCAAGAAGGCGCTCGCGGTGGCGGTGTACAACCACTACAAGCGGGTGAACTCGGGGGCGAAGCGTGAGGGGGAGGTCGAGCTCGACAAGTCGAACATCCTCCTCCTGGGTCCCACGGGTGTGGGGAAGACGCTCCTCGCACAGACCCTCGCCCGGATGCTCGACGTCCCCTTCACCATCGCCGACGCCACGACGCTGACCGAGGCCGGGTATGTGGGCGAGGACGTGGAGAACATCCTCGTGCGCCTCCTCCAGGCGGGCGACTACAACGTGGCGGAGTGCGAGCGCGGGATCATCTACATCGACGAGATCGACAAGATCGCGCGCAAGTCGGAGAACCCGAGCATCACGCGCGACGTCTCGGGTGAGGGGGTGCAGCAGGCGCTCCTCAAGATCCTCGAGGGGACGGTGGCCTCGGTGCCCCCGCAGGGGGGGCGGAAGCATCCGCAGCAGGAGTACATCCAGCTCAACACCAAGGACATCCTCTTCATCTGCGGCGGCGCCTTCGACGGCCTGGAGAAGATCATCGAGGCGCGGCTCGGCAAGCGACAGATCGGCTTCGGGTCGGCGGCCGCGGCGAAGGAGAAGAAGGCCGGGGACACCGACCTCTATGGTGATGTCGAGCCGGAGGATCTCCTCCGCTTCGGCTTGATCCCCGAGCTCGTCGGACGCCTCCCAGTCTCCGTCCCGCTCCATGGGCTCGATGAGGACGCGCTGGTCGAGATCCTGAAGGCGCCGAAGAACGCGATCACCAAGCAGTACGCCAAGCTCTTCGAGCTCGAGGACGTGCAGCTGGCCTTCGAGGAGGGGGCGCTCCGCGCGATCGCGCGCAAGGCGATCCAGCGCAGGACCGGGGCGCGTGGGTTGCGCGCCATCGTCGAGGAGACCCTCCTCGAGACGATGTTCGAGCTCCCGAGCCGCGAGGATGTGGAGGAGGTGCGCGTCACGGAGGCGACGGTGACGCAGCGGCAGGCGCCGCTCCTCACGCTCTCCGCCAAGCGCGCCAAGAAGGAGGCGTGACCGGCGCCCCCGCGGGGGAGGCGGGCGCCACGCGCCCCGCCCCGGACCCGCTCGTCATCCGCTCCCTCGAGTTCCTCGGGCCGATGGCCACCGTCGATGGGTGGCGCCCCACCTCGACGCTCCCCGAGATCGCCTTCGCCGGTCGGTCCAATGTGGGGAAGTCCTCGCTCCTGAATCGCCTCGTGCGCCGCAAGGCATTCGCGCGCGTGAGCCGTACGCCCGGGCGGACGCGCGAGATCAACTTCTTCTCGGTGAATGGGACCTTCGTCCTCAGTGACCTGCCCGGCTATGGGTACGCACGGATCTCCAAGGCACGGCAGGCCGAGTGGCGCCCGTTGATCGAGGGATATCTGCGGCGCTCGCCGAACCTCCGTGGGGTGGTCCAGCTACTCGATGTGCGGCGCGAACCCACCGATGACGATCGCCTGATGCTCGACCTCCTCGCCGATATCGGGGTCCCCACCATCATCTGCGTGACGAAGGTCGACAAGCTCTCGAAGCCGGCCACGGGGGCCCAGATGGAGGCGATCGCCCGGACCCTGCAGCTCGACCCCGAGCAGATGATCCCCTTCAGCGCGGTCACCGGGGAGGGGCGCGACGAGCTGGCCGAGGCGCTCGTCTCCCTCGTGGCGGTATCTTCCGAGCATGCCACGGATCCCCCTGCAGCCTCTCCCGCCGAGCCCGACTGAGGCGTTGGCGACGCGCTGGCTCGGTGAGCTCGCCGAGCGACTCGCAGACCCGGCGACCGACCGCGCCCTCCTCTGTCGGGAGACGCTCCTCGACCTCGCCTATCCGGCCTATCGCGATCGGTGGGAGGATGTGGTCCACGACGCGCGCGAACCGATGGGGACGCGCCTCGCGTTGGCGGCGCTCGACCCGCGGCACGTCACACTCGAGCCGGAGTACTACGGCGACTGTGACCAGGCGCGCTTCCAGCGGGTGAAGCCCCTGCTCTGGCTCTGGTACTCGTTCGATCGCCTCCCGATCGGGGGGCAGGCCGTGGGCCTCGGCGTCCAGCTGCGGCGCGTCCTGGCACCGCACATCTTCGCGCGCGTGGGACGGAACTTCAAATGCTTCCAGCATGTGGAGTTCTCGTTCGGCTACAATCTGGAGGTGGGCGACGACGTGGTCATCCATCGCCATGTGCTCCTCGACGACCGCGGTGGGATCCGGCTCGGAGACCGCGTCTCGATCAGCGACTACGCGAACATCTACTCCCACACGCACAGCATCGTCGAGCAGGTGGATGTGACGAACGCGACGACGATCCTCGCCGATGACGTGCGCGTGACGTATCATGCGACGGTGCTCGCCGGCGTCCATGTGGGGGAGAACGGGATGGTTGGAGCGGTCGCGGTGGCCACCAAGGATGTGCGCCCCTACCACGTCAACGTGGGGATTCCCGCCAAGAGCGTGCGCGTGAAGCCGAATGCCCCGCGGGACGGGGAGGACCGGCTCCGGACGAGTCGGGACCGCGCCGGGGACCGCTGACGGCGCGCGAGGGGCCGCGAGGCCTAGCGCCTAGCGCACCTCGATCACATCGTGGACCGCCGGCGTCGCGAGGAGGTGCCGTGCCTCATCGACGAAGCGCCGCTCGTGCGGCCAACTGAAGCGGCGACGCGCCTGGGATGGCGTGAGCCAGACATGTCGACGGTGTTCGTCCCCGAGGACCACGCGCGCATCGGGCGCGACGACCGCGCAGAAGACCGCCGCGAGCTCCACGCGCTGCCGCGGGAGGAGATAGAAGGGGTGCATCGTCACGGAGAGGAGGCGCTGGGGGACGAGCCCCGTCTCCTCTTGGAGCTCGCGCCGCGCGGCCACCTCGGGGGGCTCCCCCGGCAGCACCTTGCCGTGGACCATCTCCCACGAGCCAGGACAGCGCGTGCCGGCCGCGCGCTCGAGCACGAGGACCTGCCACCCTTTGGTGACGGCCCGCATCACGAGGACATCGACGACACCGACCGCGAGGGGATCAGACATGGGATCTCCGGGTGCGCCGGAGGACCGCGCGGAGACGCTGGAGCGCCTCGGCTGCGTCCCGGCGAGGGAGGTGAAGTGTGAGGTTCATCGCCTCGGGGCGCCGTGGGTCCGCAGGATCGTCGGCATGGACCCCGTCACGGGCTTCGAGGATCACGAACCCGTCCCGCTCGAGGAGGTCGCGCATCTCGCGCCGCAACGGTTCGTCCGCCTCGACGAGGAGGCCACGGTCGGCCGAGGGGTCGGTCGGCGTGACCACGTGCGGGACCGCCGTCACAGACGGGACGGGCCGCGGCCCCGCTGGTACCGATGACACCGATGACACCGGCGACACCGATGGCGGCGGCGCCGGGGGTGCCTCGAGGACGCGGAGCAGCTCGGCGAGCGTCGTATCGCCCTGGATCACATGCGCGATCCCCGAGTCCCAGAGCGACCGCATGCCATCCGCCTGCGCCGACTCGAGGAGGCGATCGATGGGCTCCCCGGAGGCGATGCGCGATGGGAGATCCCCGCCGACGGTGAGCATCTCGTGGATCGCATGCCGGCCCCGGTAGCCGGTCATGGCGCAGTCGTCACACCCCACGGCGCGCCGAACCTCGGCGTCGGACGGGAGGTAGGGTCGTAGGTGATCCGGGAGCACCGTGGCAGGCGCCGGTGCCTTGCACCGCGGGCAGAGACGCCGCACGAGCCGTTGCGCCACGATCCCCTTGAGGGCGGCCGCGATCTTGTAGCCTTCCACCCCGAGATCCGTGAGGCGGGTGATGGACGAGGCGGCATCGTTGGTGTGGAGGGTCGAGAGGACCAGATGACCGGTGAGTGCCGCCTGCACCGCGATCTGTGCCGTCTCGCGGTCACGGATCTCACCGATGAGGATCACATCCGGGTCCTGCCGCAGGATGGAGCGCAGGGCCGACGGAAAGGTGAGGCCCGCCTTCTCGTGCACCTGGACCTGCACGATCCCAGGGAGCCGGTACTCCACCGGATCCTCGACCGTGATGATGTTCACCCCGCGGGCCTTGATGGCCTGCAAGATGGAATAGAGGGTGGTCGTCTTGCCGGACCCGGTCGGGCCGGTCACCAGCACCATCCCGTCGCGCGCCTCCAACAGCGTGGTCAGCGCGCGGGACTCCGACTCGAGGAGCCCCAGGGCCTCGAGCGAGAGGACGGTCGTACTCTGATCCAGGATGCGCAGGACGATCTTCTCGCCCTGCGCGGCCGGGAGGGTCGAGACCCGGAGGTCGATCCCCTTCCCCTCCACCACCACGCGCATCCGCCCGTCCTGCGGCCGGAGACGATCGGCGATATCGAGCTGCGCCATGATCTTCACCCGTGAGAGGAGCGGGTCCTTCACCGCCGGGGGCACGACCATCGTCTGCCGGAGGACACCGTCGACGCGATGACGCACCGCGACCCCGGACTCGGTGGGTTCCAGATGGATATCGGAGGCGCGGCACCGCACCGCTTCCGCGATCAGGCGATCGACGAGCTGGATCAGCGGGCGATCGCCCAGGTCGGTGAGGCGCGAGGGGTCGCGCCGATCGGCGGCCGGTGCGTCGGCGCTGGGGCGCCCATAGGTCCCCGCCATGTCACGGACGAAGCGTCGGAGGTCGTCGCGCGGGGGATAGAGGTCGTCGAGCCGCCGGGCGAGGGCGGCGGGCGCCGCGACCCGGAACCGGACGGTGCGGCCGACGGCGAAGGCGAGGGTCCGCTCGCAGTCGAGGTCCAGCGGGTCGGCGGTGGCCACGTCGATCGTCGTGTCGGTCACCGTCAGCGGGACCACCCCGTAGCGGCGGGCCAGCGCCTCGGGCAGCACCTCGATCGCCTCCGGCGCGATCCGATCGAGCGCCGCGATGCCGAGGCGGAATCGTTCCGCCACGGCCGCGACCACCTGCGCGTCCGTGACGTAGCCCTGCGCCACCGCTGCCGCCCAAAGTCGCTCGGTCGGGAGTGCGGCGAGGTGCGCGCTGGCCTCGGCGGACACGAGGTCCTCGAGGATCGCGCGGACCCATTCGTCCTTGGCCCGCATCAGAGCGACGACCAGAAGGGGCGCGTGACGTCGAGCGAGAGGAGCCATCCCCCGCCG
>CAIVJV010000125.1 GCA_903906325.1 uncultured Gemmatimonadota bacterium | reverse complement strand
GGGACCGTCCGGGTGATGTCGGCGGCGTATCCGTCGTACGACGTCGCCATGTCGAGGACGATGACCTCACCGGCCTGCGCGACCCGCTCGGATCGGTTGTAGTGCAGGGTGGTCGCGTTCGGGCCCGACCCGACGATCGATCCGTAGGCCGGGCCGTCGCCACCGGCCTGCCGCCAGGTGGCCTCGGCGATCGCCTGGAGCGTGAACTCGGCCACGCCCGGCTGCACCGCGGCGAAGGCGGCGAGGTGCCCCTGCGCGCTGAGCTCCGAGGCGATGCGGATCCGCTCCAACTCCGCCGGGCTCTTCCGCCCGCGCAGACGGTTCGCCTCGCGCCGCGCGTCGTTGACCTCGATCTTCGGGTTCGCCGTGCGCAGACCGTCGATGAACTGGTCGTGCAGCGAGCGCTCCGTCATCCGGGAGCCGATGTCCCCGAGCACGTGCAGCGTCTTGTGGACGGTGAGGAGGGAGTCGAGTACGGTCGCGAGCACCGCCGCGTCCCGCCCCTCGAGCCCGAGCCGTGGGCGGACGCCGGCGACCCCGAGCCGCGCCCCGGTCCACACCTCGCGCGACGGATCCCGTCCCTGCACGAAGAGCAGGTCGCGGCGTTCCGCGCCCCGCTTCACGATCACCAATGCCGCCCCCGGCTCGGTGAACCCAGTGAAGTAGAAGAGGTAGGGGTGCTGCCGGAACGGGATATAGTCGGGGACCGGCTCGAGGGCGCCGAGGGCGAGGATCACCCCGTCAGGGAGAGCGCGGACGAGGGAGTCGCGTCGGGCCGCGAACTCGGTCGAGGGGAGCTGCGCCGCGAGCGGCACGGCGAGGCAGGCCAGGAACGTGGCGCGCCGAAGGAGGCAGAGGAGCGTGGGCATAGGTCTCGAGAAGATACCATCGCCGCCGGCGCGTGCAGGCCGGTCCCGAGGCATCGGACCGGCCATCAGCATCCGGTCGCCGACCGCCGTAGACTTCAGCAAGGTCCACCCTCGTCCCCGGAGTCGTGTCGTGATGTCCTGGCGTCCCTTGGTCCGCAGCTGTGCGCTCCTCCTCCTCTCGGCGCTCCCCCTCGCCGCCCAGCCGCGGCTGACCTCACCCAAGGAGTTCTTCGGGCATGAGATCGGGGCGGATTATGTGCTGCCGAACTACTCCAAGTTCCTCGCCTACTGGGAGACGCTCGCGAAGCAGTCTGACCGGATGGAGCTCGACACCATCGGGAAGACCGCGGAGGGACGCCCGCAGGTGATGGCGATCGTCTCGAGCCCGGAGAACCTTCGAAACAAGGAGCGGTATCGCCGGATCGCCGAGCGGTTGGCGCGCGCGGAAGGGGTGAGTGAGGCCGAGGCCCGGCAGCTCGCGAAGGAAGGGAAGGGGATCGTCTGGATCGATGGGGGGCTCCACGCGACCGAGGTGCTCGGCGCACAGCAGCTGATCGAGACCAACTGGCAGCTCGTCTCCGCGACCGATGAGGAGACGCAGCGCTTCCTGAACGACCTCATCATCGTGATGGTCCATGCCAACCCGGACGGGATGGAGCTCGTCAGCGATTGGTACATGCGCGAGAGCGATCCCAAGAAGCGTGGGATGAACATCCCGCGCCTGTATCAGAAGTATATCGGGCATGACAACAACCGCGATTTCTATCTGGCGGCGCAGCCCGAGTCGGAGAACATGAACCGGATGCTCTACACCGTCTGGTATCCGCAGGTGATGTACAACCATCACCAGACGGGGCCGGCAGGGACGGTGATGTTCGCGCCCCCGTTCCGTGACCCGATGAACTACAACATCCACCCCCTCATCAAGACAGGGCTCGATGTCGTGGGCGGCGCGATGCACAACCGGTTCATCGTCGAGGAGAAGGGCGGGGTCGTCATGCGATCCGGTGCCGGCTACTCGACCTGGTGGAACGGCGGGCTCCGCACCACGGTCTACTTCCATAACATGATCGGGCTCCTCACCGAGACCATCGGCAACCCGACGCCGATCGAGATCCCCTTCATCGCGAACCGGCAGCTCCCGAGCGCCGACCTCCCGCTCCCGGTGAAGCCTGGTGTCTGGAAATTCCGGCAGTCGATCGAGTACTCGGTCACCGCGAACCGCGCGGTGTTGGATGTGGTCTCGCGCAACCGCGAGCACTTCCTCTTCAACATCTGGAAGATGGGGAATGACCGGATCCAGCAGGGGAATCGTGATAGCTGGACCATCTGGCCCAAGCGAGTCGATGCCGCGCAGGCGAAGATCGCGGCGGAGAACCGGGGGCGGGCGACCGGTGGGGGCGACGATGCGATGGCCTTCCTCGGCGGGATGGCGGGGGCGGGACAGTCGCGGACCGGTACGGCGGCACAGGCGCTGATGGGGGTGCTCAACGATCCGGCCACGCGTGATCCGCGTGCCTACATCCTCTCGCCGGATCAGGCTGACTTCCCGACGGCGGTGAAGTTGATCGTCGCGTTGCAGAAGAATGGGATCGATGTCCATCGCGCGACCGGGCCGATCACCGCCGGGGGGAAACGCTACCCTGCGGGCTCGTACGTCGTGAAGACGGGGCAGGCCTTCGGGGCTCACGTGCTCGATATGTTCGAGCCGCAAGACCATCCGAATGACTTCCGTGTCCCCGGTGGGGCGCCGACCCCGCCGTATGACAACGCCGGCTGGACCCTCGCGATGCAGATGGGGGTCGAGTTCGTCCGGAGTCTGGAGGACGTCACCGGCCCGCTGGAGAAGATCGCCCCCACGGCTCGCGTGACCCCTGCGGCGGGCACGGTCGCCGCGGCCTCGGTCTGGTCGCTCGCAGCGACGTACAATGACGCCTTCATCGTCGTGAACCGTCTCCTCAAGGCGGGGAGTCAGGTCTCGCGAAAGGCGGATGGCACCTGGATCATCCCGAGCACCGCGACCAGCAAGACGATCGTCGATCGCGCGGCGCGTGAACTCGGGCTCTCCTTCGGCGCGGGGAGTGCCGCGGGCGCGACTCCCGTGCGCCCGATGCGCATCGCCCTCTGGGACCGCTACGGCGGCTCGATGCCCTCGGGGTGGACGCGCTGGCTCCTCGAGCAGTACGAGTTCCCCTTCGAGGTGGTCTATCCGCCGCAGCTCGACGCGGGGAACCTCAACGCGAGGTACGATGTGCTCCTCTTCGTCGATGGGGCGATCCCGGCCCCGCGCGCGGCGGGGTCGGCGTCGCGCGGGGAATTCTTGGGCGGCACCGGTGGGCCTGACACCACGGCGCTCCCAGCGGAGTTCCGTCGCATGGTGGGGAGCATCACCGCGGAGCGGACGATTCCCCAGCTGAAGCGCTTCGCCGAGGCGGGTGGGATGATCATCACGATCGGGAGCTCGACGAATCTCGCGGCGCATCTCGGCCTGCCCGTGAGCAACCATCTCGTGGAGCGGACCCCGGAGGGCGCCGATCGCGCGCTCGGGAACGCGAAGTTCTATGTCCCAGGCTCCTTGCTCGAGGTCGCGGTGGATAGCACCGCCCCGGGCGCGCTCGGGATGGGGCGTCGGGCGATCGTGATGTTCGACAACTCCCCGGTCTTCCGCCTCGCGCCGGATGCGGCGGCGCGCGGGGTGCGGCCCCTGCTGTGGTTCGACGCCGTCTCGCCGCTCAAGAGCGGGTGGGCGTGGGGCCAGAACTATCTGGAGGGTGGGGTCGCGGCGGCCGATGCGCAGGTTGGGCGTGGTACGGTGCGGCTCATCGGGCCCGAGGCGCTCTTCCGGGCGCAGCCGCACGGGACCTTCAAGCTCGTCTTCAACGGATTGATCGGCTCGGCCCGCGCGGGGATGTGATCGCGCTGCTCGTCGCCGGGCTCCTCGGTATCGTCGGGGCGTACGTCGGGGTCCTCGTGGGCCTCACGTCGCCCCTCGTGCCGATCCTGATGGCCCTGGGGACCACGGCGGTGCTCGCGGGGATCGCGCAGCTCGCGATCGTCCGCGCGGGAGGTGCGACGCGAACGCTCGCGCGCACGGTCCGATGGGTCTTCAGCGCGATGGCGGCGGGATTCGTCGGCGTGCTCCTTATGCCAGCGCCGATCGCCGGCGGGCCGCTCCTCCTCGGGCTCCCGCGACTGACGGCGATCCTGCTGCTGTCGGTCGGCGCGCTCCCGTTGGTGGTACTGCCCATCGCGTACGCACGCGCGTTCGATGCCGAGGTGATGCCACGGGGGGTGCGGAGCCCCGATGCATGAGCTCGTCGGGCTCGCCTACTTCGCGATATGCGCAGCGATCGCGGTCTGGGCCACGCGGCGGACGCGCACGGCGGATGACTTCTTCGTCGCGGGGCGCGGGGTGGGGCTCGCCCCCTTCGCGATCGCCGCGATGGCCTCCACCCTCAGTGGCTTCGCCTTCATCGGTGCGACGGGGCTCGTCTACAGCATCGGGATGACGGCGATCTTCCTCATCCTCCCAGCGGGGGTGACG
>CAIVJV010000124.1 GCA_903906325.1 uncultured Gemmatimonadota bacterium | reverse complement strand
CAGCTGAGCGTGCAGGACGATGGACCGGGGATCCCCGACGTCAATCGCGAGCGGATCTTCCAGAAGTTCGCGCAGGTGCGGGAGGCGGGCGCCCCGAAGGTGCGGAGCTCGGGGCTCGGACTCGCCTTCTGTCGCGTGGCCGTGGAATCCCATGGCGGCCGGATCTGGGTGGAGAGCGCCCTAGGGCACGGGAGTACCTTTCATCTCACGCTGCCCGCTGAGCCCCTCGCCGCCATGCCCCACCCCCCTGCGTCATGACCCGCACCGTCTACATCGAGACCTACGGCTGCCAGATGAACGTCAGCGATGCCGAGCTGATGTATGGCACGTTGCAGGCCTCCGGCTACACGCCGGTGGAGGGGCCGGAGGGCGCCGATGTGGTGCTGGTGAACACCTGCGCGATCCGTGAGAACGCGGAGCAGCGGGTGATCGGGCGCTTGGGCGAGCTTCGCCGGGACCTCAAGCCAGGGGCGGTGCTCGGCGTCACCGGGTGCATGGCGCAGCGCTTGGGTCCGCGCCTCCTCGAGACCGATACGCGCGTGCAGCTCGTGGTCGGCCCCGATGCCTATCGGATGCTCCCGCAGCTCATCGACGGGGCGCGCGGTGGGGAGCGCACCTCGGCGACCGATTTCGATCTCGAGGAGCATTACGAAGATGTCGTCGCGCGCCGCTTCGAGGGGGTGAAGGCGTGGATCCCGGTGCAGCGCGGCTGTGACTACAAGTGCACCTACTGCATCGTCCCGACCACACGAGGACCCGAGCGCAGTCGCCGACTCGCCGAGGTGGTGCGCGAGACGCAGGAGGTCGTCGCGCAGGGGCTCACCGAGGTGATCCTCCTCGGGCAGACGGTGAATTCGTATCACGATGGGACGCATGACTTCGCCGATCTCCTGCGGGCGGTGGGGGCGGTCGATGGGATCCGGCGGGTGCGCTACACGAGCCCCCATCCGAACGATTTCTCCGATCGCGTGATCGCCGCGATGGCGGAGACGCCGACGGTCTGCGAGCATGTACACCTCCCGATGCAGAGCGGCTCGACGAGCATGCTCAAGCGGATGCTGCGTCGCTATACGCGGGAGGCATACCTCGACTGCGTGGCGCGGCTCCGCGCGGCGATGCCGGGGCTCGGGCTCACCACGGACATCATCGTCGGCTTCCCAGGGGAGACCGACGAGGAGTTCGCCGACACCCTTGCCCTCGTGCGCGAGGTGCGGTTCGACGATGCCTTCACCTTCAAGTTCTCGATGCGTGAGGGGACCCCGGCGACGCGGATGCCCGCCGAATGGCTCATCCCGGATGCCGTGATCGATGCGCGCTACGACACGTTGCTCGCGACGGTGCGCGGGATCGCACGCGAGCGGAACCTCGGCCGGCTCGGCGAGCGGATGGAGGTCCTCGTCGAGAAGGAGGCGCGGAAGGGCGAGCTGCTGCAGTGCCGCTCGCGCGACTTCAAGACGGTCCTGGTGCAGGGACCCACGGCGTGGATCGGGCGGTATCTGACGGTCGAGCTCACCGGGACCACGGGGGCCACGTTCACCGGCACGCCGGTGCAAGAGCGGCAGCCACTCCCGATGGCGGGGTGAACGCCTCGCGCGCGGAGGGTCCGGCGCGCGCGGGGATGGTGACGGGGTTTCGCACCATCGAGTGTCTCGTGGGGGATGCCCCTCCTCCTCGCTGCGGCCTGTGCCCTCGTCGCCGGAGCGCTGCTCGGACTCTCGGGGGCGCCGCTCCTCCCCGTGGCGAGCGGTCTCGCCGTCGCGGTGCTCGCGGCGTGCGTGCGGGCGCAGGGCGGGGTGGGCCTCGCGCTGGCCGCCTGCCTGTTGGCGGCCCACGACCGAGGGGCCTGGATCCGTGCGGCCGATGCCCGCTGTCTCGCCGAAGCGGTGCGGGCGACCCGGTGGGAGGTGGCGCTGCGTCAGGCGGTCGCGCCCGGCGGGTTCGCGCGTGCGGTGGCGCGAGGACCGGGGTGTCAGGTCGAGCTCGCGCTCGCCGTGCGATCGGGGCAGGCGGAGGCGGGCGCCGTGGTTCGTGTCCGCCGCGCCGAACCCACGGGGAGCGATCGCGGCCTGCTCCTGCGCGAGGCGCAGCTCACCATGGTCCGCGGGCCTGGTCCACTCGACCGCTGGCGCCACCGCGTCGCGACGAGGTTGGACCGACGGTTCGGCCCTGACGGCCCGGCGGCGCGGGCGCTCCTGATCGCGGATGCGCGCGGCCTCAGTCCCGAGCTTCGGGATCGCTACGCCGACGCGGGGTTGGTGCATATCCTCTCGATCTCCGGTCTGCACGTCGCGATCGTCGGAGGCGCGCTCCTGCTGCTGTTCCAAGCGGTGCGCCTACCACTCGCGGCGGCGCGCCTCGCCGCGGTGGCCACCGCGGCCCTCTATGTGCTTGCCATCGGGGCGCCACCGCCTGCGGTCCGCAGCGTCACCCTCTTCGCGGCCACGGTGCTCGCACAGCTGCGGCAACGCCCCACCTCGCCGTGGGGGACCTTCGCCCTCGCCGCCCTCGCCCCGCTGGCGGACCTCCGCACCGTCCTCGACCTCGGATGGCAACTCTCCGTGAGTGGCTATGCGGCCATCGTCGTCGCGGGACGTGTCGGGCGTCGGATCCCCGCGCGCTGGGCCGGGTGGCGGCGTCGGGTCGCGCAGGAGTTGGTGACCGGGACCATCGCCGCCTTCGCGACCACCGCGCTCGTCACCTGGCACTTCGGTCGATTGAGTCTGATCGCCCCGATCAGCAATCTCGTGGTCGGTCCGGTGATCTCGCTCCTGCAGCCGACCCTCTTCCTCACGATGCTCCTTCCCGATGCGCTCGGGGCGGCGTTCGTCGTGGACGCCGCGCGTCCCCTGTTGCGGCTCATGGATGCGATCGCCGCGGGCGCGGCCGCGGTCCCGGGCGCGGTGGTCGATGTCGCACCCTCCGCCGTCACCGCCTGGCTCGTCGGCGTGGTGTCGATCGCGGCGCTCGTCGCCGGCTGGGCGCGGCGTCCGATGCGCTGGATCCTCCTCGCCCTCGGCGCGAGCGCCGTCACGGTCTGGCTCCCCGGGCGGCCCGCGCTCGCATCGGCGCCCGCGCGGACCGAGATCCATCTGCTCGACGTCGGGCAGGGGGATGCCATCGCGATCCGCTCGCCACGCGGCCGCTGGGTGCTGATCGATGCCGGCCGCCGCTGGTCGGGAGGCGACGCGGGGCGATCGACGGTGGTCCCACATCTCCGGCGCCGTGGGGGCCCGCTCGCGCTCCTCATCCTCACGCATCCACACGCCGATCACATCGGTGGGGCCGCCTCCGTCGCCCGAGCGCTCCGGCCCGCGCAGGTCATCGACGCGGGATTCGTCCTTGGACAGGAGGGTTACCGCGAGCTGCTCGCCACCCTCGCGGCCCGCGACATCCCGTGGCAACGGGTACGCCCGGGCGCCACGCACGCGCTCGATGGGATCGCGATCGACTTCCTCGCCCCCGACTCCGCCTGGGCCGCGTCGCGCGACGATCCCAATGAGGCGAGTACCGTCGTGCGGCTACGCGTCGGTGCCTTGCGCTTCCTCTTCATGGGAGACGCCGAAGCGGGCGAGGAGGCGTGGGTGCTCGATCGGCTGGGGCCGGAGGCGCTCCAGGCCACGGTGCTCAAGGTCGGACACCACGGGTCGCGCACCAGCACCTCGGCGCCCTTCCTCGACGCGGTCGGGCCCCGCGTGGCCCTCGTCTCGGTCGGGGCCAATAACGCGTACGGCCATCCCTCGTCCGACGTCATGCGGCGTCTCGCGGCGCAAGGGGCCACCGTCCTACGGACGGATCACTTGGGCACCGTGATCCTGCGGACCGATGGGCGCACGCTCGAGGTCGAGGCCGCGGCCTACCGCTGGATGGTGACACGACCATTGCCTCACGCCCCATGAGGCGGCGAGCTTTCACGGATGTGGCGCGCCGTCGGGGCGTCACATCCGTCGCCCTCATGCGGAGCGTGCGCCCGTGGTCCAGAACACCGCTACATCGGTCGTCACGATCGATCGGTTCATCGTCGAGCAGGAGAAGCGCTTCCCAGAGGCCACCGGGGCCCTCTCGGGGATCCTCTACGACCTTGCGGTCGCGGCGAAGATGATCGCGAACAAGGTCCGCCTCGCGGGGCTCGCCGATGTCCTGGGGGCGCAGGGGACGGCCAACGTCCAGGGGGAGATCCAACAGAAGCTCGACGTGATCGCCAACACGATCCTCGTGAAGGCCCTCGATCACGGCGGACGCCTCTGCGCGATGGCCTCGGAGGAGGAGGAAGGGATCATCGTCGTCCCCGACAAGTTCCAGCGCGGGAACTACGTCGCCCTCTTCGATCCCCTCGACGGCTCGTCCAACATCGATGTGAACATCCCGGTGGGGACGATCTTCTCGGTGCTCCGTCGGGTCTCGCCCGCCGGTGGTCCCGGGACCGTGGAGGACATGTTGCAGCCGGGGCTCCGTCAGGTCGCGGCGGGCTACGTGATCTACGGCTCGAGCACGATGCTCGTGTACACCACGGGACATGGCGCGCATGGCTTCACCCTCGATCCCGCGATCGGGGAGTTCCTCCTCTCGCACCCCGATATCCGCATCCCGGAACGCGGCCGGTTCCTCTCGGTGAATGACTCATACGAGAAGTACTGGACCGAACCGGTGAAGGCGTTGATGCGCCATTACCGCGGGATGAACGGGCGGCGCGATCCCATGAATGTGCGCTATGTGGGGTCGCTCGTCGCCGACTTCCATCGCAACCTCCTGGGTGGTGGGCTCTTCGCCTATCCCGCCAACACCAAGAGCCCCACGGGGAAGCTGCGCCTCCTCTACGAGTGCAATCCGCTCGCCTTCATCTGCGAGCAGGCGGGGGGCGCCGCGATCGATGGTCGCCAGCGGATCCTCGACATCCAGCCCACCGAGCTCCATCAGCGGGCGCCGTACTTCGTGGGGTCCAAGGCCGACGTCGAGGCCGCGGCCGATTACCTCGCGCAGGCGTGAGCGCACCGAGGCGCGATCGATGACCGCCAAATCCCCGCGTCCCGCCGACGAACGCCTCTCGCCTTCGGGGATCCCGATCGCGCCGGTCTATCGTCCCGCGGTGGGGGAGGTCCCCGCGCCACTCGGCGAGCCCGGGGCGTTCCCGTTCACCCGTGGCGTCCAGCCGACCATGTATCGAGGGCGGCTCTGGACGATGCGGCAGTATGCGGGGTTCGGCACCGCGCAGGAGACCAACGCCCGCTTCACGCTCTTGCTGCAGGCGGGACAGACCGGACTCTCCACCGCCTTCGACCTTCCCACGCAGATGGGGCTCGATTCCGACGCGCCACGCGCACTCGGCGAGGTGGGGCGGGTCGGCGTCGCGATCGACACCGTCGAGGACATGCATCAGCTCTTCGCGGGGATCCCGCTCGACGCGGTCTCCACCTCGATGACGATCAATGCCACGGCGTCGATCCTCCTCGCGATGTACGTCGTGGTCGCCGAGGAGCGGGGGATCCCGCGCGCCCAGCTGAGCGGGACGATCCAGAATGACATCCTCAAGGAGTACATCGCCCGCGGGACATACGTCTTCCCGCCCGAGCCCTCCCTGGCGTTGATCGCGGAGACCTTCCGCTTCTGTGCGGCGGAGGTCCCGCAGTTCAACCCGATCTCCATCTCCGGGTATCACATGCGGGAGGCGGGCGCGACCGCGGTCCAGGAGCTCGCCTTCACCTTCGCCAATGCGCTGACCTATGTGCAGCGCGCGCAGGCGGCCGGCCTCGCCGTCGATGCCTTCGCGCCGCGACTCTCGTTCTTCTTCGCCTGCCACAACGACCTCTTCGAGGAGGTCGCCAAGTTCCGCGCGGCGCGCCGGCTCTGGGCGACGCTGATGCGTGAGCGCTTCGGGGCGAACGACGCCTCGTGCAAGCTCCGCTTCCACACGCAGACCGGCGGCGTGACCCTCACGGCGCAACAGCCGCTCAACAACGTCGTGCGCGTGACCGTGCAGTCGCTCGCCGCGACCTTGGGCGGGACGCAGTCGCTCCATGCGAATGGCTACGATGAGGCGCTCGCCTTGCCGACCGCCGAGGCGGCGACCCTCGCTCTGCGGACCCAACAGATCGTCGCGTACGAGAGCGGCGTGGCGCAGACCGTCGATCCCCTCGCGGGGAGCTACTACGTCGAGGCGCTCACCGATGAGCTCGAGCGCCGGGCCCGCGAGCTCCTCGCGCAGGTCGAGGGATTCGGGGGCTCTGCCCCCGCGATCGACGCGGGGTTCTTCCAAGACGAGATCGGCCGGTCGGCCTATGAGTACCAGCTGGCGGTGGAGCAGGGGACGACCACGATCGTCGGCGTGAACCGATTCGGGGACGGCGAGGACCCGCCGATCATCCCCGCGCCAGACTATGGAGCGCTCGAAGCCGAGCAACGGCAGCGCCTGGCTCAGGTACGGGCCGGTCGGGATGCGGCAAGGGTCTCGGCGACCCTCGAGGCGATCCGCGCGGCAGCGCCGTCGTACCTCGGGCGAGGCGGGGCAGTGACCGTCCCACTGATGCCGATGATCATCGATGCCGTCCGCGCCCGGGCCTCGCTGGGGGAGATCTCGGATGTGCTGCGAGGGGTGTGGGGGGAGTATCGGCCGGGGTGAGGCGGAAGGCTCGAGGCTGACGGCTGGAAGCTCAAAGCGAAACGCGTCGAGCCTTGAGCCGTGAGCCTCAAGCGTCTAAGTTTATAGGGTTCCATACGTTAGCCCATCTCGCCGATGCCGACCTACGAATATCGCTGCCCGGTTGGGCACGACTTCGAGAAATTCGTTTTGAAGATCAGTGACGCGCAGGGTACGCTGCCCTGCCCGAGCTGTGGCGCGCAGGCGGAGCGTCTCCTCTCCGCCGGTGGTGGCCTCCTCTTCAAGGGGTCGGGCTTCTACATCACCGATTACGGCAAGGACGGGAAGAAGGATCAGCGGAGCGCCGCCTCGACCTCGAGCGCGTCGAGTGCCTCGGGCTCGTCTTCGACGCCGTCTGCCACGTCGCCCGCGGCGCCCACCGCCGCGCCCGCGACCCCAGCGCCAGCGGCCCCCGCCGCCCCGAAGTCCGGAAGCGCGGAGTGAGCGCCGTCGAGGCGCTCCGGAGCGCGCTCGCGCGGGCGGCGGTCGCGGTCGGGGCACCGGAGTCGGTCGCGCCCGTCCTCGAGCGCCCGCGCGATCCCGCCCACGGCGATTGGGCGACCAACCTCGCCATGACCCTCGCGAAGCCGCTCGGTAAGAAGCCGCGCGAGGTCGCTGATGCGTTGATCGCCGCGCTCGACCTCACGGCCGCGGGCGTCGCCGAGGCGACGGTGGCGGGGCCGGGGTTCATCAACTTCCGACTCTCCACCGCCGATCTGGCGTCGGGGCTCGCGCAGGTCCTCGCCGCAGGGAGCGCCTGGGGGACCTCGTCGGCCAACGCGGGGAAGACCGTCGTCGTCGAGTTCGTCTCCGCCAATCCGACGGGTCCGCTGCATGTCGGCCACGGGCGCCAGGCCGCGCTCGGCGATGCGATCTCGTCGCTCCTCGGTTCACAAGGATGGACCGTCACCCGCGAGTTCTACTACAACGACGGCGGGGTGCAGATCGCGAACCTCGCCCTTTCGGTCCAGGCGCGGCTCCGCGAGCGCGCGGGGGATCCGCTGGTGATCCCCGAGGGGGGCTATCACGGCGACTACATCCGCGAGATCGCGGCGACCTATGTGGCGGAATGTCCGAACGACCCCCGCGGGAACGATCTCGAGGCGGTGCGCGCGGTCGCGGTCCGCGAACTCCGCAAGGAGCAGGATCTCGACCTCAAGGCGTTCGGCGTGCGGTTCGATGTCTACTCACTCGAGTCGGCGCTCTACACCGACGGCCGCGTGCAGCGCACCGTCGATGCCCTCGTCGCGGCGGGGCAGACCTTCGCAGACGACGGCGCGCTCTACCTCCGCACCACGGCCTTCGGCGACGACAAGGACCGCGTGATGCGGAAGCGCGATGGGACGTTCACGTACTTCGTCCCTGATGTCGCGTACCACGTGACCAAGTTCGAGCGCGGCTTCACGCGCGCGATCAACGTGCAGGGCGCCGACCACCACGGCACGACGGCGCGCGTGCGCGCCGGATTGCAGGCGCTCGGCATCGGGGTGCCGCTGGGCTATCCCGAGTATGTGCTGCACCAGATGGTGACCGTCGTCCGGGGCGGGGAGGAGGTGAAGATCTCCAAGCGCGCCGGGAGCTACGTCACCGTCCGCGATCTCATCGACGAGGTGGGGCGCGACGCCGTGCGCTACTTCTTCCTGATGCGGAAGGGGGATTCCCAGCTCGTCTTCGACGTGGACCTCGCCCGGTCACAGTCGGAGGAGAACCCCGTCTACTACATCCAGATGGCCCATGCGCGGCTGAGCGGGATCTTCCGCGTGGGGGACGTCGATCCGGCGGAGATCACCGCGGAGGGGATCGATTGGGCGGTGCTCGTGGAGCCGGCGGAGCGGGAGCTCGTGAAGGCGATCCTCGATTGGCCCGTGCTCGTCGCGGGCGCGGCCGAGGCGGTGGAGCCGCATCGCGTCGCCAATTGGCTCCTCGAGACGGCGCGGCTCGTGCATACCTGGTACCACAAGCATCATGTGCTCGGCGAGGCACCACCGGTCATGCGCGCGCGACTCGCGCTCGCCAAGGCGGCCCGCATCACGATCGCGAATGGCCTTGGCCTGCTCGGGATCACCGCACCGGAGCGGATGTAGCACACACGGTCCTGCCCCCTGGTTCCTGATACCTGTCACCTGTCACCTGAATCCCCATGTCCCTCCTCGTCGTCGGTTCCGTCGCGTTGGATTCGGTCGAGACCCCCTTCGGCAAGGCCGATGAGGTGCTCGGCGGCTCGGCCAACTACTTCTCCGCCTCCGCCTCGCACCAGGGGCCGGTGAAGCTCGTCGGCGTGGTCGGCGACGATTACCCGGTGGAGAAGCTCGAGCCGCTCAAGGCGCGCGGGGTCGACTTCACGGGGCTCGAGCGCACCGCAGGAGAGAGCTTCCGGTGGCGCGGGCGCTACCGGCATGACCTCAATTCGGCGGAGACCATCGAGACGCGGCTCGGGGTCTTCTCGAACTTCCGTCCGAAGCTCCCCGAGGCCTTCGCGGACAGCGCGTTCGTCTTCCTCGCGAACATCGACCCGCGGCTCCAACTCGATGTGCTCCGGCAGGTGAAGAAGCCCAAGCTCGTCGCCTGTGACACGATGAACTTCTGGATCGAGTCTCGGCGCGCGGACCTGCTCGAGCTCATCGCGAAGGTCGACATCCTGACGCTCAACGATGGCGAGGCGCGGCAGCTCACCGAGCAAGCGAACCTCGTGCAGGCGGCGCGCTGGATCCTCGCGCGCGGGCCCCGCACGGTGCTCATCAAGAAGGGGGAACATGGCGCCTTCATGTTCACCAAGGACTCGATCTTCTTCGCCCCCGCCTATCCGCTCGAGTCGGTCTTCGATCCCACCGGGGCAGGGGACTCCTTCGCGGGGGGCTTCATGGGGTGGCTCGCGCGCACCGGGGATCTCTCCGATGAGAATCTCCGACGGGCCGTCGTCCTCGGCTCGGCGATGGGATCCTTCGTCGTGGAGGGCTTCTCCATCACGCGCCTCCTCGAGATCACGCGCGACGACATCATGCGCCGGGTCGCCGACTTCCATCAGCTGGTCACCTTCGATCGGAAGATGGACGCGTGACCGAGGCCCGCCTCACCTACGCGAGCGCCGGCGTCGACATCGACGCCGCCGAGGAGTCCAAGGGACGCATCAAGCGGCTCGTGGAGAGCACCTTCACCGCGGGCACCCGCGGGGCGTTCGGTGGGTTCGGGGGGATGTTCCGCATGCCGGCGGGCGCGCGCGCACCGCTGCTCGTCTCCAGCGCCGACGGGGTGGGGACCAAGATCAAGGTCGCGATCGAGGCCGATCGCCACCACACGATCGGACACTGCCTCGTCAATCACTGCGTCAACGACATCCTGGTCCAGGGGGCGCGGCCCCTCTTCTTCCTCGACTACGTCGCCTTCGGGACCCTCGTGCCATCGGTGGTGGAGGGGATCGTCGCCGGGGTCGCGGCGGGGTGCCGCGAGAACGGCGCGGCCCTCATGGGTGGGGAGACGGCCGAGATGCCGGGGGTCTACACCCCCCCGGACTACGACCTCGCGGGGTTCATCGTGGGGTGGGTGGAGGAAGATGAGGTCATCACCCCGGCGCGGGTGCGGGAGGGGGACGTGTTGGTCGGGCTCGCCTCGACCGGTCTGCACACGAACGGATACTCCCTCGCGCGTCGCATCGTCCGCGAGCGGCTGAAGCTCGGGCCGCAGGACCCCTTCCCGGAGCACGGGGGGCAGAGCGTCGCCGATGTGCTGCTCGCGGTCCATCGGTCCTATCTCCCCGTGCTCGGTCCGGTGCTCCCACAGGTCCACGCGATGGCGCATATCACCGGGGGCGGTATCCCCGGCAACCTCGATCGCGCCCTCCCCGCGCATCTCGATGCGGTGATCGAGACCTCGGCGTGGGAACCCCCCGCGGTCTTCCGGGTCCTGCAGGAGGCCGGTAACGTGGAAGCGTCGGAGATGTACCGGGCCTT
>CAIVJV010000123.1 GCA_903906325.1 uncultured Gemmatimonadota bacterium | reverse complement strand
GCGGAGGTGTGGCGTGAGCGCGGCCCCCGCATCCTGTGGGATCCCCTGCAGGCGCCGACGCATCCGGCGGAGCGCCCCTCCTTCCAGCGCGAGCAGGTCCGTGCCGTCGAGGTGGATCGATCCGCCGGTGACGGGGATGAGTCGGAGGATCGCCCGCGCGACCGAGCTCTTGCCCGAGCCCGAGGGACCGACCACGCCGAGGACCTCCCCACGATCGATCGTGAACGCGATGCCGTCCACGGCCCGCGTGACCGAGGCGCGCTCACGAAAGACCGATCCCTGGGCGTAGTCGACGGTGAGATAGTGGACCTGGAGCAGGGTGCCGCCCCGGGGACGTTCGCGCGGGGCTTCACGGGCGCCTTCGGCCGATAGGGTCGTGGGGCGTGGTCTCCCCCGAGAGGATGCGGCTCCCTCGTCGACGATCCGCCCGCTGGCCATGGTCACGATCCGATCGGCGCGCGCCGCCACCTCGGTGTGATCGTGTGAGATGAGGAGCACCGTGGTCCCCACCTCACGCCGGAGGGTGTCGAGCGTCGCCAGCACCGAGCGCCGGAGCGCGGGATCGAGCGCGGTCGTCGCCTCGTCGGCGATCAGCACCTCGGGCCCATGCAGCATCGCCATCGCGAGGAGGACGCGTTGCCGCATCCCCCCGGAGAGCTCGTGCGGGAACCGCGTGGCGAGTCGCGCGGGTGCTGGGAGCTCGAGCTGCGCGAAGCGCGCGAGGCTCCGGTCCTCCGCCTCGGCGGCCGAGAGCCCATGGGCCATCCCCGCCTCGATCATCTGACGTCCCACGCGCATCGCGGGATCCAACGCGAGCAGCGGTTCCTGGAAGACCATCGCGAGGCGACGCCCTCGCACCGTGCGCCACCCGGTCTCGTCCAGCGCGTGGAGGGCGGTGGGGCCGAGGTGGAGCACGCTCTCCGGCGCCCGCTCGAGGGACGAGGGGAGGAGTCCCATCAGGGCGAGGGCCAGGGTGCTCTTCCCAGCGCCGGAGTCCCCGACGATTGCGATCGCCTCCCCGCGGCGCGCCTCGAGCGTGACCGCGTCGAGGCACACGGTGCCCGTGGCGCGGACGCGCACGGTGAGGTCGCGCACGCACAGCGCCTCGCGTGGCGCGGCGGCGCTCATCGCGTCCATCGCCGCTCGAGGGCGCTCGCCAGCGTGTTCGCCGCGAAGACCGTCCCCACGATCGCGAGGGTGGGGAAGACGACCACCCACCAGTGGGTCAGTGGTTGGGATCCCGCGTCGGCGAGGAGATTCCCCCAGCTCGGCAGCGGGGTCCGTACCCCGAGGCCGAGATACGAGAGGCCCGACTCCAAGGGGACCACGGCGGCGAAGGTCGCCGTCGCCGCCACCGCGAGGGTGGGGAAGAGGCTCGGGAGGAGATGACGGACGAGGAGGCGGGGCCACGGGACCCCGAGCGCCCGCGCGCCCTCCAGATGCGGGGTGGCCAATAACCGGCCGGACTCCTGCCGCACCACGCGCGCCGTGGTCATCCACCCCGTCGCGCCGAGGAGGAGCGCGAGGGGCGCCACCGTGAGGGGACCGGCGCCGGCGACCACGAGGAG
>CAIVJV010000122.1 GCA_903906325.1 uncultured Gemmatimonadota bacterium | reverse complement strand
CTCTTCCTCAAGGACCAGCGGCTCGACCGGCTCGCCGAGAGCTCGGCCGAGGTCGGGGTCGTCTTCACGACGGCGGTGCTGGTGACGGGGCCCCTCTGGGGGAAGCCGGTCTGGGGGACGTGGTGGACCTGGGATGCGCGGCTCACCCTCACGTTGTTCCTCTGGTTCATCTACGTGGGGTATCTGGTGCTCCGCGGGGTGATCCCCGGGCGGGAGCAGCGCGCGCGCTATGCGGCGGTGGTCGGGATCCTGGGGGCGTTGTTGATCCCCTTCATCCACCTCAGCGTCTACCTCTTCCGCACCTTGCATCCCTTGCCGGTGGTGGCCCGGCCCGAGGGGCCGGCCATGCCGCCGGTGATGGTGACGACCTTCTTCCTGGCCTTCTTCGCCTTCACGCTGCTCTACGTGGCCTTCGTGCGGGCGCGGATGGCGCTCGCGGTGGAGCGGGACGCGCTCGACGACGCGGCGGTGGGGGGCTGATGCCGGACAACGCGCTCTACTATCGGCTCGCCTACGCGGCGACCCTCGTGCTCTACCTGGGCTACACGCTCTCGCTGCTCGTGCGGGGGCGCGCGCTCGACCGGCGTCGGGCCCGGCAGCAGGCGGGCCGCACATGATCCATCCCTGGCGCGATCTCGAACCTGGTCGGGCGGCCCCTGAGGTCGTCACGGCGGTCATCGAGATCCCCCAGGGGGCGCGGAACAAGTACGAGCTCGACAAGGAGTCCGGACTCTTCCGCCTCGATCGCGTGCTCTACTCGGCGGTGCATTACCCCGGCGACTACGGACTCATCCCCCGCACGCTGCACGAGGACAACGATCCCCTCGATGTGCTCGTGATGATCAAGGAGCCGACCTTCACCGGCTGCCTGATCGATGTGCGGCCCGTCGGCGTGCTCACGATGCTCGACAAGGGGGAGCCGGACGATAAGATCCTCGCGGTCCCCGTCGACGATCCCGCCCATGGCGAGTATTTCGACATCGCCGACCTCCCGCAGCACACGCTCCGCGAGATCGAGCACTTCTTCGCGATCTACAAGGACCTCGAGGGGAAGCGGGTCGAGATCCTCGGGTGGGGAAAGAGCGAACAGGCGATGCGGATCATCCGGGAGAGCATCGATCGCTATGCGGCGATGTATCTCTCGCAGGGGCCCTGAGCGCGACGGGGCCCGGCGGCGCCCTCAGGGGGTCTGCGCGAGGCGCCCGTATCGCCCACGGAAGTAGAGCAGGGGGTCGCCGATCGCGGCGAGGCGGACCTGCTCGGGTCGCGCGACGATGATGTGATGGTCCCCGCCGGGATGCCGCGCCACGACCTCGCACTCCATCCGCATCAAGACGTCGGGCAGGAGCGGCGTCCCCGCCGCGGAGCGCTCGAGCGTCAGGCCGGCGAATCGGTCCCCGGTGGTCGCCGCGAACCGCCGCGAGAGATGTTCCTGGTCCTCCCGTAGCACATGCACCGCGAACGCGACCCCGGTGGTCAACGGCGCCGCCATCGTCGCCTTGGCATCGATGCAGACGAGGACCAGCGGGGGGTCGAGCGAGAGCGAGGTGAAGGCGGTGGCCGTCATCCCGAGGTCGGTCCCCGCGGCATCGCGCATGGTGAGCACGGTGATGCCGGAGGCGAAGCGGGCGAGCGCGGCGCGGAACTGGGTCGGGTCGATGGCGGTGGACATGTGGGACGGCGTCAGGCGTTCGGGCGCTGGGCATCCCGCTCCGCCGCTCGCTCGAGCAGGGCGCGGATGCGATCGCGGAGGTCGAGCGGGGCCACCACGGCCGCGCCCAGGCGCTGCATCATCCGTCGGTAGGCATGCCGGGCGGTCACCCACGCGAGACAGGGGGGGCACCGGCGCAGATGTGGCGCGGTGCGCACCGCGCGGAGGGCGGCTGAGGTGCCATCGACTCGCTCCTCGACCGCCGTGCGAAAGGCACGACACGGCGCGTCAGGAGCGTGGGGGGTGTGCGTCACGGACTCGGGTCGGAAGGGGGGGAGCCCGGGCCCCGGACCTCCGCGAGCACGATGCCCGCTGCGATCCGGACCGGACCTTCCGTCAGGGCTAACGCCCGATCCGCCAATTTCGTGCCGTGCGTCCCGTTCCCATGGCGGTTAGCTTGCCGCCAGTCCCGGAACCACCCCGCGCCCCACCATGTCCCGCACCGTCGACCCGCTCGTCCCCCTCGTCCTCCTCGAGGCCGTCCGCACCGTCGATCTCCCCGATGACGCCTTCGAGGCGGAGTTCGTCGAGGAGCTCCGGGTGAAGCGCTTCGGACTCAGCGAGACCGTGCGCGCCCAGATCATCCGGTACCGCGAGGCGGTCAAGAAGGGGCAGCCGCTCCCCTTCGAGGAGGCCGCCGGGATCGCTCGCCTGATCGGCCGACGCCCCGATGCCGAGGCGGTCTTCCGCGAGGCCGGCCGCCAACTCGCCCGCGTGACCTACGGCCGGATCCTCGGCCTGAGTCGCGGGATCATCCGGGCGATGCCCGCCTTCCTGGCGCGCCCGTTCGCCTTGGGCCACGTGCGGCACATCGCGCGCCGCTACGCCCTCGGCTCGGTGCGCCGCGTCGGGGCCACCGTGATCCTCGAGGTCCGCCACTCGGTGACCCTCGACACCGCCCCGAAGTCGGCGGGGTGCACCTTCTATGCCTCGATGCTCGGCGAACTCCTACGGCAGTTCGTGGGGACCGTCGGGATGGTCGACCATGTGCGGTGCACCAGCCGCCAGGAAGGCACCTGCGAGTGGCGCGCCGAATGGAGCAAGGTCCGTCACTGAGCGAGCACCCCCTCTGTCGATGCTCACCCCCACCACCCTCCCGGCCCTCCAGGCCGCGCTCGCCGACGCGGACCTCGACGGCTGGCTCCTCTATGACTTCCGGGGACTGAATCCCGTCGCGACTGCCCTCACCGGGTTCGAGGGGATGGCGACGCGGCGCTTCTTCGCATGGATCCCGACGCGGGGCACCCCGGTCGCCATCACCCACGCGATCGAACAGGGGCCGTGGGCCCACTGGCCCGCCCACTGGGAGAAGGTCGTCTACAGCGCCTGGGGGGAGATGGAGTCGGCCCTCGCCGCCCGCGTGCGGGGGCAGCGGATCGCGATGGAGTACTCCCCAGGCGATGCGGTCCCCGTGGTCGATCGCGTGCCCGCCGGGATCCTCGATCTCGTCCGCGCGAGCGGGGCGACGGTGGTCACGAGCGCCGAGTTGGTGACCCGCTTCTTCGCGCTCTGGTCCCCCGCCGAGGTCGCCTCACACGAGCGGAACGCCGAGACACTGCGGGGGATCGCGCTCGAGGCGTTCGAGCGGATCGGGGCGGCGGCGCGCACCGCGACCCCACTGCACGAGCACGAGGTCGCCGCCTGGATCCGTGCGCGCTTCACCGCCGAGGGGTTGGTGGTCGATCATGGCCCGATCGTCGCGGCCACCGAGAACGCCGCCAACCCGCACTACGAGCCGTCGGCGGCGCATCCGCGCGCGTTCCGCGCGGGGGATGTGGTGCTCATCGACCTCTTCGCGACGAGCACCGCGCCCGGGGCGATGTGGGCCGATCAGACCTGGATGGCGCACCTCGGCGCGCCCTCGGCGCGCGCCCTCGAGGTGTGGGAGGCGGTGCGCGACGCGCGCGACGCGGCGATCGCGGTACTCCGTGACCGATTGGCGCGTGGGGGGCCGGTGATCGGTGCCGAGGCCGACGAGGCGGCGCGGGCGGTGATCGTCGCACGCGGGTTCGGTCCGGCCTTCACCCATCGGACGGGCCATTCGATCGATGCGCGCGGGCTCCACGGCATGGGCCCCAACATCGACAACCTCGAGACGCGCGAGACGCGCCGCCTGCTCCCGG
>CAIVJV010000121.1 GCA_903906325.1 uncultured Gemmatimonadota bacterium | reverse complement strand
CTGATCGAGCTCACGGTGCCGACGCGCGCACCGGCGCCGACACCGCCCCCCTCGCCCCCTTCCATCGATGCGCCGGTGGTGATCCCGCCGCCGGTCATCCCGCCGGTGATCCCGCCGGCCCCCGCGCCGACGCCGACACCGACACCGACGCGCGGGTGGTGAGGTCCCTCGCACCCCTCTGTGGCATGCTGGTGCTGGCCGGCTGCGACACCGCGGGCCTCCGTCCCATGCAGGCCGAGCTGTCGGCCCGATATGACACCCTCCACACCTCGCTCTCGCGCGAGGCGCAGGATTCGTTGCGTGTGGGCCAGGACCTCTGGGTGGCCTTCTGGCCTCGCGCCTGTGATCGCGACGGGGGCGGTGACTCCCTGCTATTCGCCTGCGTCCGGCAGCGCTTCACCGATCGCCTCGCCCTCCTTGCCTCCACCGATGAGGTCGCGCTCGGCGTGCGGACCTACCCCCTCAGCGTCTATCGAGTCGTGCCGTCGTCCGCGGGGGATCCGACGCATCCGCTGGCGGTGCACGAGTCCCATCGCGTCGGGCTCGATGCCACGGTCCCCTCGGCGCGCGAGGGGGCGCTCTGGGAGGCGTTGACCCGGTGGCTCGCCGCGGAGCAGGGAACGGCCTCGCTCCCGCTTGACTCCGCGGTCGATCTGCGCGTCCTCCGCACGCTCCGTCGCGCCGACCAGCCGGGGCTCCTCCTGCTCGAGACGCGGCGCGACCGATTCGACCACCGGACGGGGGCGCGGTCCGCGGATACGACGCGCGCCGCGTTCTCGATCGACGCCGCGCAGCCAGTGGCGCCCCCCGACGGCCCGACTACCGATCCCCGGGGCGCGCCGGATCGAAGATGAGGTCCGCGGCGAGCCAGACGGTGCGCGTGAAGGGGTAGAGCAGGAGCGGCGCGGTGATCATCGCCACCACGGCGACGCGCTCGAGGCGGTCCCACGGCACCTCGGGCCATGCGGCGATGACCCATGTGCCAAGGCCGACGGCGAAGAGCAGTTCGGCGATGATCAGGTTGACCAGGTAGGCCCCGACGAAATGGCCCGGCGTGCCGCGGTCCATCTTGAGCGCGCACCGAGGGCAGCGCGGTTGGAGCGTGAGCCAATTCCGGAAGATCCCGGGTGCGCCGCACGCTGGGCAGTGTAAGACGAGCGCCCGCAGGAGCACGCGACGCGGTGGTGCGATCGGTGGCACCAGGGGGGCGGTCGACCTCTCGCGAGGGGGCGCGGTCATCTGGACAAGGTACTAATTTTCCGGCTTCCCCCCAACCGACACGCGACATGACGACCTACAAGTTCGCGCGCGTCCCCGCGAAGGGTGAGCGCATCGAGGCCTCCGGCGGGCAGTTCCACGTCCCCGACCAGCCGATCATCCCGTTCATCGAGGGCGACGGCACCGGCCCTGACATCTGGCGCGCGAGTGTGCGCGTCTTCGACGCAGCCGTCGAGCGCGCCTATGCCGGCAAGCGAAGGATTCATTGGATGGAGATCCTCGCAGGCGAGAAGGCGCATACCACCACCGGGGAGTGGATGCCCGCCGAGACGTTGGAGGCGGTGCGCGAATTCAAGATCGCGATCAAGGGGCCGCTGACGACGCCCGTGGGCGGTGGGATCCGCTCGCTCAACGTCGCGCTCCGGCAGGAGCTCGATCTCTACGCCTGCATCCGTCCCGTGCGCTACTTCGAGGGCGTCGGTGCCCCGGTGAAGCACCCGGGGAAGGTGAACATGGTGATCTTCCGTGAGAACATCGAGGATGTGTACTCGGGGATCGAGTTCAAGGCGGGGACCCCCGAGGCGGAGAAGCTCCGCACCTTCATCGAACAGGAATTCGGCAAGAAGATCCGCCCGCAGTCGGCGATCGGCATCAAGCCGATGTCGGCCTTCGGTTCCAAGCGCCTCATCGAGATGGCGATCCGCTACGCGATCCGCCACAAGCGCCCCTCGGTGACCATGATGCACAAGGGGAACATCATGAAGTTCACGGAGGGGGGCTTCCGTGACTGGGGCTACGAGCTCGCGAAGGAGAAGTTCACTGGGCTGGTGATCGCGGAGCAGGATGTGCAGGGCGCCGTGCCCGCGGGGCAGGTGCTGCTCAAGGACCGCATCGCTGACTCGATGTTCCAGCAGATCCTCCTGCGGCCGGACGAGTACTCGGTGGTCGCGACCCCCAACCTCAACGGCGATTACATCTCCGATGCGCTGGCCGCCGAGGTCGGGGGGCTCGGGATCGCCCCGGGCGGCAATGTGGGCGATGCGGCGGCGGTCTTTGAGGCCACGCATGGCACCGCCCCCAAGTACGCGGGGCTCGACAAGATCAATCCGGGGTCGGTGATCCTCTCGGGGGTGATGATGCTCGAGCAGATGGGCTGGGATGAGGCAGCGCAGCTGATCATCCGAGGGCTCGAGCGGGCGATCGCCGCCAAGACGGTCACGTATGATCTCGCGCGGCAGATGCCGGGCGCGACCGAGGTCTCGACCTCGGGCTTCGGCGACGCGATCATCGCGGGGATGGTCTGATGGCGATCGCCTTCAGCGCGAAGCGCGGCGATCCCGCCCGGACGGCGACGCCGTTGCTCGTGGTGGCGCTCCCGGCGGAGCCGAGCGTCCCGACGGCGCTCCGTGGCGTCGATGCCAAGTTCGGGGGCGCCCTCTCGCGCAGATCGG
>CAIVJV010000120.1 GCA_903906325.1 uncultured Gemmatimonadota bacterium | reverse complement strand
GAGGCCGAGGGCCGGGACCCCTTCGAGGAATACATGATCCCCCATGCGGCGCTGCGGCTCAAGCAAGGGTTCGGTCGACTGATCCGCACCGCGACCGACCATGGCGTGGTGGTGATCGGCGATCCACGCGTGGTGACCAAGGGCTATGGCCGTCGCCTGCTCGAGGGACTCCCACCGGCGCGCCGACTCCAGGGCCCGTGGGCGATGATCCGTCCCGAGCTGCAGGCGTTCTACGCGGGGGGGGCGAGCCCACTCGATGGCTCGAACCGGGGGGCGTCACGGGGGTAGATTGGTCGGATGACCCTCCCAGGTAAGATCCTCTGCGTCGGCCGAAACTATCGCGACCACGCCAAGGAACTCGGCAACGAGGTCCCGTCCACGCCCGTCATCTTCCTCAAACCGCCGTCGTCGGTGATCGGCTCGGGGGAGGCGATCGTCCTCCCGTCGGGGATCGGGCGGATCGACTACGAGGGGGAGATCGGCCTCGTCATCGGGCGGCGACTCACGAAGGCGCCCCCGGCGGCCTGCGCCGATGCCGTGCGCGGCGTGGTCGCGGTGAACGATGTGAGCGCCCGCGACCTCCAGAAGAGCGACCCGCAGTGGTGGCGTGCCAAGGGCACCGACACCTTCTGCCCGATCGGGCCGGAGACCCCAGGGACGCCTGACTTCGGCGCGCTCGAGGTCATCACCCGCGTGAACGGCGAGGAGCGGCAGTGTGGGCGCGGCGCGGAGATGCTCTTCCCGATCCCCGAGGTGCTCAGCTTCATCTCACAGTTCGTGACGCTCGAGCCGGGCGACCTCGTGATCACGGGGACCCCCGCCGGCGTCGGACCGCTCGCCCCTGGGGACATCGTCGAGGTCGAGGTCCCCGGGTGGAGCCTCGTCCGCAACCCGGTCGTGAGCGCGGGGTGACTCGTCCCGGACGCTTCGCGTTGATCCCGACGCGCGGGAACGATCCGCGTGCGTCGCTCATCGCCCTCGTCCTCCAGCTCCTCTTCGTCGCGATCCTCGGCTCGGCCATCGCCGTGCCGATCGCCTACGACGTCTTCGTCCCGAGCGACGTGCGGGAGGAGCGTGTGCGATTCGTGGCGGTCGACACGGCGGTGACCCCGCGCGCCGTGCGCGCGCGCGTCGAGCCGCGCGACGGCGGCGACAACCGTCCACTCGCGCCGACCGCACCCACCGAGCCCTCCACGCCGGTCAACGCGCCGGGTGAGGTGCCGGCCGGGATCGCCGAACCGATCGGGGCGCGCCCCGCGATGGGGGGCCTCGGGCCACTGGTCGGCGGGGGAGGCCCGACCCAGGGGATCCGTCCGTCGTTCAATGATCCCCGGCTCTGGTTGGCGCCCGCGCGACCGGGCGACTACATCGAAGGCCCGTATCGTCCGATGACGCGCGCCGACTCCCTCAAGGCGATCGTCGATGCCTTCGGGGCGGCCTACGTCGATTCGCTCCGTCGCCTGCCGCCCGGCTCGACCGTGCCGAGCTGGGTCTTCGAGCGCAACGGGAAGAAGTACGGGCTCGATGGGGGGATGATCCGCCTTGGCGACTTCTCCATCCCCACGGCGCTCCTCGCCCTGCTCCCCCTCAACATCCCGCCAGGGAACATGGAGATGGAGCGCGCGCGACGGCTGACCTCCATGCGCTCCGAGATCATCGAGCAGGCGGAGCGGCGGCAGCGCGACGACGACTTCTATCGGGCGGTGAAGGCGTTGCGCGAACGGAAGGAGCGGGAGCGGAAGGAGGCGGAGGAGGCGCGCCGCGCGACGACCACGCCCCCCTGAGGCGGGGCGCGTCGGCTGTCAGGTCCCCATCGCGCCGGGGGCACGCACCACGCCGGCGACGACCCCGAGCACCGCGTAGTCATCGCGCGCCCCGAGCCGCACCTCGCCGGCCTCGGCCGTGCCCGCGAGTCGCAGGATCACCCCGCGTTCGAGTAAGGGCCGGACCACGATCGTCTCCCCGATCCGCACCACGAGCAACGCCGCATCGGTCGCACGGCCACTCGGATCGACGAGGAGCAGGTCATCCGGCGCGACCGCATGCGACGGGATCGCGGGGCCGGTGTAGGCGAGCAGGAAGGTGTCCGCGCTCGGGAGCATCGTCCGGTCGAGCGTGAGATGATGGGAGGGCACGAGCCCCTCGCGCGGTGGGGTGGTCGCGTCGGCGGCCTCCGTGCGGGCCATGCGCAGCACCGGCACCGGGGCCGTCCCCACGCCCCCCGCGAAGCCGAGGAGCACCACGCCGCGCGAGCGACCTTCGCCGCGCCGCACATAGCCCTTCTCCTCCAAGCTCGTGAGGAGATCGGAGACCGTCTTCGTCGATGGGATCGTGAGCCGCCGCCCGATCTCCCGCACACTCGGTTGGAAGGTATGCTCGGCGAGGTGGTCGATCAGCAGGTGATAGACCGCGCGCTCGGCGGGGGTGAGCGGCGCGCGGGTGGTCACGCCTGCGCCAGCGTCTCCAGGTGGTCCTCCGCCGAGGCGATGCGCGCGAGCGTCCGCTCGCGACCCAGGAGCACCATCACGTCGAAGATCCCCGGCGAGACCGCGAGCCCCGTGAGCGCGACGCGGAGCGGTTGGAAGATCTTCCCGCCACCGACCCCCGTGGCGTCGGCGAGTCGGCGCAGGGCCTCCTCCATCACCGGTGGCGTCCACTCGTCGAGGGCGGCGAGGGTCTCGCGCGTCGCCGTGAGGAGGGGGCGCACCACGGTCGGCTCCTTCCACTGTTTCGCGACCGCCTCGGGATCGTAGGTGATCGCGTCGACGAAGTAGGGCCCCGCCTGGCGCACGATGTCATCGATGAGCCGCGAGCGGACGCGGAGCACGTCGAGCACGGTGCGATACCAATCGTGATGCGCGGCGAGATGCTCGGCGGTGGTGTAGCCCGCGGCGACGAGGGCCGGGGTCACGCGCGGCTCGAGCTCGGCCAGCGGGAGCTGCGAGAGGTGCTGCCCATTCATCCACTCCAGCTTCTTGGGGTCGAAGACACTCGCCTTGCGCAGCAGGCCGTCCTCGGAGAAGGCGTGGATGAGCTGATCGAGGGTCATCACCTCCTCGAACTCCCCACCGGGCGACCAACCGAGGAGGGCGAGGAAGTTCACCATCGCCTGCGGGAGGATGCCGAGGTGCTGGTAGTCACCCACGGCGGTCGCGCCATGGCGCTTGGAGAGCTTCTTCCCGTCGGTCCCGTGGATCATCGGGAGATGCGCGAACTGGGGCAGGGGCGCGCCAAGCGCTTCGTAGAGGAGGATCTGCTTCGGGGTGTTCGAGATGTGGTCGTCACCGCGCATCACGAGCGTGATCCCCATCGCGATGTCGTCGGAGACGACGGCGTGGTTGTAGATCGGGGTCGCATCGGAGCGGAGGATGACGAAGTCCTCGATGTCCTTGTTCGGGAAGCTGATCTGCCCGTGTACGAGGTCGTGCCAGCTCGTCTCGCCCGCGGGGACGCGGAAGCGGAGGACGAACGGGTCGCCGGCGGTGACGCGGCGCTCGATCTCCGCGGCGGGGAGCCGGTCGCAGCGGCGATCGTACTTGAAGGCTTCCTTGCGGAGTTCGGCGTCGGCGCGCCGCGCGGCGAGTTCGTCGGTGGTGCAGAAGCAACGGTAGACCGCGCCGGAGGCGAGCATCCGTGCGGCGTCGGCGCGATGGCGCTCGAGGTTCGCCCCCTGGAAGACGACCGCTTCGTCCCAGTCGAGTCCGAGCCAGGTGAGGCCCTCGAAGATCGCGCGCGTGGACTCGTCGGTGGAGCGGGCCTTGTCGGTGTCCTCGATGCGGAGGAGGAACTTCCCCCCGGTGCGCCGGGCGAGGAGCCAGTTGAAGAGCGCGGTGCGGGCGCCGCCGACATGGAGGTAGCCGGTGGGGGACGGGGCGAAGCGGAGGCGCGGAGGGCGAGCGTCGGTCATCGGGGTCGGGTCAAGAGAACGGGCCCGCCGGTGAGGAACACCGACGAGCCCGTGTCACGGAGACGGAGGGATTCGAACCCTCGATACAGGTGTAAGCCCGTATAACGGTTTAGCAAACCGTCGCCTTCAGCCTCTCGGCCACGTCTCCTCTCTGGCGTCGGAGTTCTGTGCGCCACAGACTCGCAATATCGTGGGCGCG
>CAIVJV010000119.1 GCA_903906325.1 uncultured Gemmatimonadota bacterium | reverse complement strand
CGATCCAGGACGTCGTGAAGGCGTCGGGGCTCCGCGGCCGGGGTGGGGCCGGCTTCCCGACCGGGCTGAAGTGGTCGTTCATGAAGCTCGATGACGGCAAGCCGCACTACCTCTGCTGCAACGCCGACGAGTCGGAGCCGGGGACCTTCAAGGACCGCGAGATCATGCGCTGGACGCCGCACGCGCTCATCGAGGGCGTGGCGATCGGGGCCTACGCCATCGGGGCGGAGACCGCCTACATCTACATCCGCGGCGAGTTCAGCGAGCCGATCCGCGTGATGGAGGCGGCCCTCGCCGAGGCGCGGGCCGCCGGGGTCATCGGGCAGAACGCGATGGGCTCTGGCAAGACCATCGACATCTGGGTGCATAAGGGGGCTGGGGCGTACATCTGCGGGGAGGAGACCGCCCTCATGAACTCCATCGAGGGGAAGCGCGGGAACCCGCGCATCAAGCCGCCCTTCCCGGCGGTCGCGGGCCTCTTCGGTCAGCCCACCACGATCAACAACGTCGAGACCCTCGCGGCCGTCCCGCACATCTTGAACAACGGGGCGGAGTGGTACAAGGCGATGTCACTCTCGAGCCCCAAGAGCACCGGGAGCAAGCTCTTCTCTGTGTGCGGCAACGTGGCGCGGCCCGGCAACTACGAAGTCGTGATGGGCTTCCCGTTCAAGGAGTTCCTGTACGACCTCTGTGGCGGTCCGCCGCCGGGCCGGCGCTTCAAGGCGCTCATCCCGGGGGGATCCTCGGTACCGGTGATCACGATCGAGGAGGCCGAGGGGGTCCTGATGGATTACGAGGGCTTCATCGAGAAGGGGACGATGCTCGGCTCCGGCGGCGTCATCATCTTCGACGACGCCCAATCGATGCCGCGGCAACTGGCGCGCCTCGCGCGCTTCTATGCGCATGAGAGCTGCGCCCAGTGCACCCAGTGCCGTGAGGGCACGGCCTGGATGACCAAGATCCTCGAGCGGATCGTCGCCGGGCAGGGGACCTTCGAGGACCTCGACACGATCTTCGATCTCGCGGAGTCGATGACGGGGAAGACGATCTGCGTGCTGAGCGACTCCTGCGCGGCCCCCGTCACGAGCGGGATCAAGAAGTTCCGGGGGGAATTCGAGGCGCTGATCACCGGCAAGCGCACCGCGACGGTCGCGGTGGGGGGATAAGTGACCGACACGAAGATGGTGAACCTGACGATCGAGGGGCGGACGGTGTCGGTGCCCGAGGGCACCTCGATCCTCGAGGCGGCGAAGGCGGCGGGGGTGCTCGTCCCCCACTACTGCTACCATCCGGGGCTCCCGGTGGCAGGCGTCTGCCGCATGTGTCTCGTGGAGGTCGAGAAGATGCCGAAGCTCGCGCCCTCGTGCGCGACGGCGGCGGCCGAGGGCCAGGTGGTGCATGTCTTCTCGGACAAGGCGCTCGAGGCCCGGAAGGGGGTGCTCGAGTTGCTGCTTATCAATCACCCGCTCGATTGCCCGATCTGCGATCAGGCCGGTGAGTGCGAGCTCCAGGATTACACCTTTCAGGAGGGACGCGCCGATTCGCGGTATCGCGAGCCGAAGCGCTTCAACCCGGTCGAGGACTTCGGGGGCGACGTGCTCTTCGTCGCCAATCGCTGCATCCTCTGCACTCGGTGTGTCCGGTTCATGGACGATGTGCATGAGGCCCCGGTGCTCTGCGTCTCGGAGCGCGGCGACCGCGCGATGATCGCACGGACGGGCGATGAGGGGCTCACGCAACCCTGGGCGGCGAACGTGGTCGACCTCTGCCCGGTCGGCGCCCTCGTCTCCAAGGACTTCCTGAACAAGGCGCGGGCCTGGGAGCTCGATCGCACCGCCTCGGTCTGCACCGGCTGCTCGCAGGGGTGCAACACCGTCCTCGAGACCCGCGACAACGTGGTGGTCCGGCAGAAGCCGCGCGCGAACGACGCGGTCAACCAGTTCTACCTGTGCGATGTCGGCCGGTTGGACTATCGCTGGATGAACCGCACGGATCGCGTGGAATCGCCGAAGATCCGCATGCATGACGTGCTCTCGATGGTCGACTGGTCGATCGCGATGCGAGAGGCGACCCGACTCGCTGAGGGCCGGCGGGCGTACGTGGTCGCGAGCCCACGGCTCTCCAACGAGGCCCTCTTCCTCCTCAAGCGGATCATCACCAAGACCGGCGGCGAGGGGGTCTTCCGGTGTGCCACCGGTCCCGAGGCCCCGCTGCCGGGCGTGGAGGATCTCTCGCTCCGTGCCGATCGCGCCCCGAATGTGACCGGGGCGGAGCGCTTGGGCTTCACCCGGCGCGATGGCGATCCCTTCGCCGGGCTGCGTGACGGGGATCTGCTCATCCTCGCGGACGAGGCCCTCGAGGGCCTCGATGTGGCCGCGGCGCGGCGCGCCGGCGCGGTGGTCGTCGTCGGGACCACGCTCCCGGTCGGCGTGATGCCGCACGTCGTCCTCCCCATCGCGAACGTCGCGGAGGAGGAGGGCACTTTCACGAACCTGCGCGGGCGTGTGCAGCGCTTCCTGCAGGCCAAGGCGGCCCCCGGGCTCGCCCGGCCGAGCTGGTACGCCCTCGCCGACCTCGCGACGGCGCTCGGGACCCCGAGCGACGACTGCCAGCTGCCGAGCGCGGCCTTCGCGGCGCTCGCGGCGTCGGAGCCCGCCTTCCGCGGTCTCTCCTACGAGCGGCTCGGGCTGCGTGGGGCCCCCCTCGCGGATGCCATGGTGGGGGCCGCCTGATGCCGCTCGATCCGATGCAGCTCGAACCGGGGCTCTGGCCCTTCCTGATCGCCACCGTGGTGAAGATGCTGGTCGTCTTCACGCTCTACATGGTCGTCGTCGCCTACTCCACGCTGGCGGAGCGCAAGGTCTCGGCGTGGATCCAGGATCGGCACGGCCCGAATCGCGTGGGGCCGTGGGGGCTCTTCCAGGTACTCGCCGACGGGGTGAAGAACTTCGTGAAGGAAGAGTCGATGCCGGGGGACGTGAACAAGCCCACCTTCCTCTTGGCCCCCGCGATCGCCTTCACCATGGCGTTGACCGCGTGGGCGGTGATCCCCTTCGGCGCGCCGCTCCCGACCCCGTGGGGGAAGGTCGATCTGATCGTGGCCGACGCGCCGATCGGCGTGCTCTACCCGCTCGCGATCACCTCGCTCGGGGTCTACGGGATCGTCCTCGCCGGCTGGTCCTCCAACAACAAGTACTCGTTGCTCGGCGGGCTCCGCGCCTCGGCGCAGATGGTGAGCTACGAGGTCGCGATGGGGCTCAGCGTGGTCGCCGTGCTGCTGGCGGTCGGGAACGTCTCGCTCCCACAGGTGGTCGCCCAGCAGCAGGTGGGGGGCTGGAACGTCGTCCTGCTGTCGGTGGCCGCCTTCGTCTTCATGGTGTCGGCATTCGCGGAGACGAACCGCGTGCCGTTCGACATGGCGGAGGCGGAGTCGGAGCTCATCGCGGGCTATCATAGCGAGTATAGCGCGATGAAGTTCTCGATGTTCTTCATCGCGGAATACGCGAACATGCTCACCGCGAGCGCGATGTTCGTCACGCTCTTCCTCGGCGGATGGGACATCCCGTTCACCGACTGGGATACCACCGGGCCGGCCACCGTGGCCAAGGCGCTGGCGACGTTCGCGATCTTCGCGACGAAGATCGGCGCCTTCATGTTCTTCTTCATCTGGATCCGGTGGACGCTCCCGCGGTTCCGGTATGACCAGCTGATGTCGCTCGGGTGGAAGTTCATGCTGCCCGTCGCCTTGCTCTACATCGTGATCGTGTCGTCGGGGATGGTGCTCCTCGATCAGGCGGGGGTGGCCCGGGGGAGCACGGCTTACCGGCTCGCCTTCCTCGGCGTGAACGTGGTCCTGATGGGTCTGCTCTTCGTCATCCTCGACCGGGGGCGGCTGATCAGCCCGGCCTCGTCGCGACTGGAGCGCGTGCGCCTCGAGCGCCTGCGCGCCGTCGCTGCCACCCGGTCGTCCATCGCGGCAGGGGAGGTACGGTAAATGGCCATCTCGGTGAAGGTGATGGAGCGGCCGGTGGGCGAGGTGAGCTACGTGCGCGCCACGCTCAAGGGGCTCGCCCTCACGCTCAAGCATCTCGTGGACCCGCATCGGGTCACCATCCAGTACCCGGAGGAGAAGTGGGACCTCTCCCCACGCTGGCGTGGCACGCATCGGATGCTCACCACGGAGGATGGGAAGGCCAAGTGCGTCGCCTGCGGCCTCTGTCCCACGGTCTGTCCGGCGAACTGTATCAAGCTCGTGCCGGGTGAGGACGAGGTGGGGAACCGCTATCCGCTCGTCTTCGAGATCGATGAGTTCCGCTGCATCTTCTGCGGCTACTGCCAAGAGGTCTGCCCGGAGGAGGCGATCCATCTCGGGCGGCACTACGAGAACGCCGAGTTCAACCGGGCGCGCTTCGTCTATGACCTCGAGCGGCTCACGGCCCAGACCCATCCGGTGAGCACCCTGTGGGATCCCGCTGACCCGCGAGGGGAGTGAGATGGACAATACGTTCCACCCGCTGTTCTACTCGTTCCACTTCTACCTCTTCGGGCTGATCGCGATCGCCTCCGCGCTGCTCTTCGTCACGCGGAAGAGCCCGGTGGCGGCCGCGCTCTGGCTCGTCAACGTGATGTTCTGCCTCGCGGTGCTGTACCTGATGCTCGATGCGCAATTCATCGGGGCCATCCAGGTGCTGGTCTACGCCGGCGCGATCATGGTGGTCTTCCTCTTCGTCGTGATGCTCCTCAACCTCGGGCACCCGAGCGAGTTGGCGGACATCCGGGGGCAGGGGGGGCGGCTCGCGGCGGGGGCGGTGGGGCTCGCCTTGTTGGCGGAGGTCGGGGTGCTCGTGCGGGCGCGCTTCCCGGCGCAGCTCACGCCCAAGGCCGCGGCCGCGCTCGAGCCGGCCGCACAGCCGGGCGGCGTGATCGGCCCGATCGCCGATTCGCTCTTCCGCGAGCATCTGTTGGCCTTCGAGTTGACCTCGATCCTGCTGCTCACGGCGATCGCCGGCGCGGTGGTCCTCGGGCGGAAGCGGGGGGCGACCGATGCTCGCTGAGTCCCTCCTCCTCTCGGCGGTGCTCTTCACGATCGGCGTCGTCGGGGTCCTCACCCGGCGCAACGCGATCATCCTGTTCATGTGTGTCGAGCTCATGCTCAACGCCGTCAACCTGTCGTTCGTCGCGCTCTCGAAGCTCTACGGGGCCACGGGCCAGGTCTTCGTGATCATGGTGATGACGGTGGCGGCGGCGGAGGCCGCGGTGGGCCTCGCGATCATCATCTCGATCTTCCGGCACCGCCAGACGGTGCACCTCGACGACATCACCCTGCTCAAAGGCTGATGCATACCGATCTCCCCCCCACGGGGCACCCCTTGGCTGACACGGTCGCGCGCCTCGCGTGGCTCATCCCGGTGCTCCCGCTCCTCGGTTTCCTCGTCAACGGGCTCCTCTCGTTGCGCGCGGCGGCCACCCCCGGGCCGGCGGATCCCTCCGCCGTCGGGCATCACTCTGGCGATCATGGTGCGCATGGCGAGGCGCATCACGACCACGGGTCGGATGACGGTCATCACGCCGCCCGGCATCCGGCGGCCGGGCTCGTCTCGCTCGTCGGCCCTGGCGTGCTGCTCGCCGCCTTCGGCCTGACGCTCGCCGTCTTCTCCGCCATGCGCGGAGCGGGGGAGGGGATGCATGCCCCCTACGTGATGACCCTCTTCCCGTGGATGCCGACCGGGGCGCTCTCGATCGACGTCGCCTTCCAGCTCGATCAGCTCTCCATGGTGATGATGCTCATCATCACGGGGATCGGGACGCTGATCCACCTGTTTAGCGTCGGCTACATGCAGGACGATCCGGGATACCCGCGCTACTTCGCGTATCTCAACCTCTTCGTCTTCTTCATGCTGATCCTCGTGATGGGGGCCAGCTATCCGCTGATGTTCGTCGGCTGGGAAGGGGTGGGGCTCAGCTCCTATCTCCTCATCGGGTTCTGGTTCAGCGAGCAGGCGAATGCCGATGCCGGGAAGAAGGCCTTCATCGTGAACCGCATCGGCGACTTCGGGATGCTCGTCGCGATGTTCCTCCTCTTCGCGAACCTCGGCACGCTGAGCTACGAGGGGGTCCGGGCGGGGGCGGGCGAGCTCGCCTTCGGCGGTGCGCTCGTCACGGCGATCTGTCTCTTCCTCTTCCTCGGGGCCACCGGCAAGTCGGCGCAGATCCCGCTCTTCGTCTGGCTCCCGGACGCGATGGCGGGCCCGACCCGGTCTCCGCGCTCATCCACGCCGCGACGATGGTCACGGCCGGCGTCTACATGATCGCGCGCAGTGCGACGCTCTTCTCGCTCGCCCCGGTCGCGCAGCTCACCGTCGCGGTCGTCGGCGTGCTGACCGCGGTCCTCGCGGCGACGATCGGCCTCAAGCAGTGGGACATCAAGAAGGTCCTCGCGTACTCCACCGTCTCGCAGCTCGGCTACATGTTCGTGGGCGTCGGGGTGGGCGCGTACACGGCCGGCGTCTTCCACCTGATGACGCACGCCTTCTTCAAGGCGCTCCTCTTCCTCGGGTCGGGTTCGGTGATCTACGCCATGCACCGCGCCTACCATGCGACGCATACCCACGCCGATGCGCAGGACATGCGCAACATGGGCGGGCTCAAGGCGGCGATGCCGGTGACCGCGACCCTCATGTGGATCGCGACGCTCGCGATCGCGGGGATCCCGCCTCTCTCGGGCTTCGTCTCCAAGGACGAGATCCTCGCGGCGGTCTTCGCGCGGACGCATCACTCGACCCTCGCCGAGGCGACCTGGCTCGGGATCCCGGGGAGCGTGGTGCTCTATGGCATCTACGCGCTCGGCCTCGCCGCGGCGCTGATGACCGCGGTCTACATGACCCGCATGATGCTCTACACCTTTCATGGGCCGAACCGCACCGGGGAGGCGGAGCGACCGCACCTCGCCGAGGCCCCCTGGATCATGACGGGCCCGCTCGTGGTCCTCGGGATCCTCTCCGCGGTCGGCGGCCTCGTGAACCTGCCGAAGCTCTTCGGCGGCGGGATGGCGGAGATCCTCCATCACTGGCTCGAGCCGGTGGTCGGGGAGGCGACGCTCCAGGTCACCCTCGGGGAGACCCCGCACCTCTCGCACGCCACGGAGTACGCCCTGATCGGGACCGCGGTCGCGATCGCGGTGATCGGCATCGCGCTGGCCTGGGCGCGGTGCAAGCCGGCGGCGCTGGTGCCTGCGGCGGACGCGCCGGCGGAGGTCGGTCTCGGCAAGACCCTCGCCAACAAGTGGTATGTGGACGAGGCCTACGACCGCGCCGTCGTGCAGCCGACGCTCGGCGTCTCCCGCACGGTGTTGTGGAAGGGGCTCGACACCGGGGTCATCGATGGGGTGTTCGTGAACGGGAGCGCGTATCTGATGCGCGGTCTCGGGTGGATGGGCTCGCAGGTGCAGACCGGACGCGTAGGCACCTACGCCTGGGTGATCGTCCTCGGGGCGATCACCCTCCTCTCCGCCTTCTCCTTCCGCTGAGGCCCCGACGATGACGGCATTCCTCGAAGGGATCGGCTACAACGGGTGGGTCCTCCCCGTGTTGCTGGCGTTGCCGCTGCTTGGCGCGGCGCTCGTGGCGGTGCAGGGGGTCGGTGCGCGCGGGCAGGACGCGCTGCGCCAGATGCAGCAGGCGCGGCGGACCGCGGTGGGGGTCTTCGTGGCCGAGGCGGTGCTCTCGCTCGGGCTCTGGTGGAGCGTCGATGTGAACAGTGTCGCGTGGCAGGCGATGGTCGATCTCCCCTGGATCCCCCAGTGGGGGATCCGGTTCACGGTCGGCGTGGACGGGATCGCGCTGATGCTCGTGCTCCTCACCACGCTCCTCATGCCGCTCGCGGTGCTCGGGAGCTGGACCAGCGTCCGGGAGCGCACGCACAGCTACTACGCCCTCCTCCTCATCCTCACGACCGGGATGCTCGGCGTCTTCATGGCGCTCGACCTGGTCCTCTTCTATGTGATGTGGGAGGTCATGCTCGTCCCGATGTATCTGATCATCGGGGTCTGGGGTGGCCAGCGCCGCCTCTACGCGAGCCTCAAGTTCTTCCTCTACACGATGGTCGGCTCCCTGTTGATGCTCGTGGCGATCGTCTGGCTCGGGCTGTTGGCCGGGGAATCGACCGGCGCGCCGACCTTCTCGTACGACGCCATCCTGCAGATGGCGCGGTCGACGCAGGTCGTGGGGGCGTTCTGGCTCTTCGGCGCCTTCGCCCTCGCCTTCGCGGTGAAGGTCCCGATGTGGCCCTTCCACACCTGGCTCCCAGATGCGCACGTCGAGGCCCCGACCGCCGGCTCGGTGATCCTCGCGGCGATCATGCTCAAGATGGGGACCTTCGGGTTCGTCCGGTTCGCGGTCCCGCTCTTCCCAGAGGTCGCGATGCACCCGACGGTGCGCGCCGTGATCCTCGCCCTCGCCGTGATCGGGATCGTGTACGGGGCGCTCGTCGCCCTCGTGCAACCCGACGTCAAGAAGCTCGTCGCCTACTCCTCGGTCTCGCACCTCGGCTTCGTCATGCTCGGCATCTTCGCCATGACGGTCGAGGCGATGCAGGGCGCGCTGATGGTGACCATCAGCCACGGGATCTCCACGGGGGCCCTCTTCCTCCTCATCGGGATGATCTACGAGCGGCGGCACACCCGGCAGCTCGCCGACTTCGGCGGCATCGCGAAGGTGATGCCGGTCTTCGCCGTCTGCCTGACGATCGTCGCCCTCAGCTCGATCGGGGTCCCGGGGACCAACGGATTCGTCGGGGAGTTCCTCGTGCTCCTCGGATCCTTCACCACCAAGCCGGTCCATGCGGTGATCGCCGCGACGAGTGTGATCTTCGCGGCGGCGTACCTGCTCTGGGCGGTCCAGCGGGTGATCTACAACCCGCTGACCAAGCCGGAGAACATGGCGCTCAAGGGCTTCGATCTGAATTGGCGTGAGATCGGGCTCATCACGCCCCTCCTGATCGGGATCCTCTGGTTGGGCGTCTATCCGAAGCCGGTCCTGCAGAAGACGGAGGCGGCCGCCGCGCGATTGGTGCGGGCGGTCGATGTCGCCGTGTCGAATGCGCAGCGGGTCGGAGGCCTCCCATGACGTACGATCTCGCGGTGCCGGCCCAACTGCTGGCGGCGCTCCTCCCGGACCTCACCCTGATGGGTGGGGCGATCTTGCTCCTCCTCGCCGCCGCCTGGCGCCCGGAGTCGGATGACCATCAGCGTCTGATCGGACGCGGGGCCATGGCCCTGATCGTCCTCACCATGGGCTCCGTGGTGGCGACCGCGCTCCGTGGTGCGACGGTGACCGATGGTCCCATCGCGATGGACGGGTTCCGGTGGACTATGGACCTGGTGATCCTCCTCGGCGCACTCGGGACCATCGCCATCTCCACCGAACAGCATGCCCGGGACGGGATCCGGCATCCCGAGTCCCATGTGCTCGTGCTCCTCGCCGCGTCCGGGATGATGATCCTCGCCGCGGCACGCGACCTGATGGTGATCTTCCTCGGGATCGAGATCATGTCGGTCGCCGTATACGTGCTCGCCGGGCTGAACCGGCGGAGTGCGCGAGCCGCCGAGGGGGCGCTCAAGTACTTCCTCTTGGGGGCGTTCGCCACCGGGTTCCTGCTGTACGGGATGGCGCTCATCTACGGCGCGACCGGCGAGACCCGGCTCACCGAGATCGCGGCGGCGCTGATCCGGCACTCCCTCGCGCTCGACCCGATGTTCCTCGTCGGGATGGGGCTCCTCCTGATCGGCCTGGGCTTCAAGGTCGCGGCAGTGCCGTTCCATATGTGGGCGCCCGATGTGTACGATGGGGCCCCGGCCCCGATCGCCGGCTTCATGGCGGCGTCGGTCAAGGCCGCGGCCTTCGCGACCTTCCTGCGAATCTGGTACGAGACCTTCTACTCGGTCTACGGCCTCTGGGCGAATGCGGTGGCCTGGGTCGCGATCGTCACCATGGTGGTCGGCAACGTCGTCGCGCTCTCGCAGAAGAACATCAAGCGCATGCTCGCCTACTCGAGCATCGTGCACTCCGGATACCTCCTCGTCGCGGTGACGGCCGGTACCGCCGTGGCGAGCGGCGCGGTGACCTTCTACCTCACCGCGTATACCCTCGCCACGCTCGGGGCCTTCGCTGTGGTCGGGGCGATGCAGCCGGCGGGCGAGACCGACGCGCCCATCTCGGCCTACGAAGGGCTCTGGACCGTCCGTCCCTGGCTCGCCGTGGGGATGTCCATCTACCTGCTCGCCTTCCTCGGGTTCCCGGTCTTCGGCGGGATGGGCTTCTTCGCCAAGTGGTATCTCCTCTCGGCGGCGATCGCCTCGCCCGGTCGTCTGGTGCTCCTCTCGGTGATCGTGGTCCTCACCTCGGTGATCTCAGCGGGCTACTACCTCTCGATCCTCCGCGCGATGTTCATGACGCCGCGCGCCGAGGGGGCGGCGG
>CAIVJV010000118.1 GCA_903906325.1 uncultured Gemmatimonadota bacterium | reverse complement strand
CGACCGGTGATGCCGGATCGAAGAGGAATCGCCGCAGCGCTTCGTCTTTGGGATCGGCGAGGCCCGCGGGCTCCGGGGTCTTTGCCTTCCGCGCGGTTTCCACGAGGCCCTGCCATGCCGCATCGACTCGCGTGAAGAGCGCGCCGTAGCCCCGGGTGACGTCGGTGCGGGACGCGGGCGGAGCGGCGAACGCCTCGGCCACCCGGGGGTTCCAGGCGGGAGTGAGGCTCCGTGCCTCGGCGAGGGCGCGGGCCGCCGCGGCGGGCCATGCGGCGTCGGGCACTTGGGCGAGGTCGGTGATGAGGATCCGCCAGGGGCCGAAGATCGGGTGCGTGTTCGTCGCGGCCGTCTTGAGGTGGTCGCGCCATCGGCGCACCGACATGGGGATGAGGTCGTCGGTGGAGAGCAGTTGGTCGAATCCCTCCTCGGGGTAGTCCTTCGGATTCAGTTGGGCGGCGAGGTAATCGCCGATGCGGGCCCTCAGTCGCGCGTTGGCTTCGGAGCGGCGCAGGGCCAGTTGATCGGTGAACTTCTTCCGGAGGCCGGCCAATTCGGGATCGGCCGGTTCGTGGAAGGTGACGAGGCGGTCGTCGTTGCCGCGGAGGACGCCATAGAGCGAGTAGTAGTCGGCGGTCGGAATGGGGTCGTATTTGTGGTCGTGGCAGCGGGCGCAGGCGACGGTGAGGCCCAGGGTGCCGCGGGTGATGACATCGATGCGGTCGTCGATGATGTCGTGAGTGACGCCCAGGAAGCGGCGGCCCCCGGTGACGAATCCCAGGGCGGCGAGGTCGGGGGAATCGGTCGGCACCAGTTGGTCGGCGGCGAGCTGGAGAAGGAGGAAGCGGTTGTAGGGCAAATCGGCATTCAGCGCGTGGATGACCCAGTCGCGGTAGCTGCTGGCGTGAACGAATCGGGGTTCTTCGCGACCGTACACATAGCCCTTGGTGTCGGAGTAGCGGGCGACGTCGAGCCAGTGGCGGCCCCAGCGTTCGCCGTAGCGGGGCGAGGCCAGGAGGCGTTCGATGAGGCGATGGCGGGCACCGGCGGGGTCTCGGGTGGATTCGGCGATGAAGCGGTCGACCTCGGTGGCTTCGGGGGGAAGGCCGGTGAGATCGAGGCTGAGTCGGCGGATGAGGGTGCGTGGGTCGGCGGGAGGAGCGGTCTCGATTCCGGCGCGTTCGATGCGGGCGAGGAGGAATCGGTCGATGGGGTTCTGTGCCTCTGCGGGGCGGGTGACTTCGGGGATCGGCACCGGTCGGACGGGCTGGAAGGCCCAGTGGTCTCGGGCATTGGCCGGGGGCCGGACGTCTGCGTGGATCAGGCCGTGGGACAGCATCAGACCGAGGATTCCCGCGATCGCGGGAAAGCCTGCGAGGAAGCGGGCCACGGCTTGGGGGATCACTCCATGGAAGCGTAGGGGAGGGGGGTGTTTCTGCCAAGTGGGCTCCGCGGGCTCAGGCGCTCGCACGCAAGGAAGCTCTGGCAAGGAGGAGCTTTCGCGCTTTGCGCGAGGGGAGGTGAGTGATCGCTTCCCGAGCGTGCTCCGGCCCGACCCCGCTCCGCTGCGGTTTTTTGGGGGGCTCCGCGGGGTCAGGCGCTCGCACGCAAGGAAGCTCGGGGAAGGAGGAGCTTTCGCGCTTTGCGCGAGGGGAGGTGAGT
>CAIVJV010000117.1 GCA_903906325.1 uncultured Gemmatimonadota bacterium | reverse complement strand
GTCGTCGAAGAAGCCGATGAGCTTCCCGAGCTTCTGGTGCCCCGCGAAGGAGGCAGCCTCATGCGAGATCCCCTCCATGAGGCAGCCATCGCCAGCGATGAACCAGGTGTAGTGGTCGATCGCGGCGTGGCCCTCACGATTGAAGGTCGCGGCGAGATGCGCCTCGGCGACGGCCATCCCCACGGCGTTCGCGACGCCTTGGCCGAGCGGGCCGGTGGTCGTCTCGATCCCTGGGGTGTGGCCGACCTCGGGGTGGCCCGGCGTCTTGCTCCCCCACTGACGGAAGGCCTTGAGCTCATCGAGGGACAGCTCATAGCCGCTCAGATGGAGCGTGGCGTAGAGCAACATCGACGCGTGGCCGGCGGAGAGCACCACGCGATTGCGATCGGGCCAGTGCGGATCGGCGGGATTGTGCCGCACATGCCGCGTGTAGAGCGCGTAGGCGAGCGGGGCGAGGGCCATCGGGGTCCCAGGGTGGCCGGATTCGGCCTGTTGTACCGCATCCATGGCGAGGGTGCGGACCGTGTCGATGGCGAGCTTCTGCAGGGCGGCGTCAGGCATGCGCCGCGAAAGTTACGCGGTTCGGAACCGTCGTGCGATGCGGTCGGCGACGAGCGTCGCGAGCGCCATGATCGTCTCCTGCGGGTTCACGCCGGGGGCCGTGGGGAGGAGCGAGCCGTCGGCCACGAAGACCCCGGGGGCGCCCCAGACCTCGCCATGGGGGTCGCACCCGCTGGTGGTCCGATCGGCGCCAAGTCGTGCCGTGCCATTCACATGGGCGGAGAAGAGGGCGATCTGGTTGGCCCCCATGGGGAGGCCGCGAAGCCGGTCGACCTCGGCGTCGTGGTGGAGCGTGACCCCCGGGGTGTGCCCGGTGAGTACGGTGCGGGCGCCGGCAGCGAAGTGGATCCGGGCGGCGGCGACCATCCCCTCCTCGAGATGGCGGGCGTCGGCGGCGCTCAGGCGATACCGGATCGAGGTGGAGCCATCACGCCGGGCGCGCACCTCGCCGTCGGATTGGCCTCGCTGCGCGCCGTCACGGGCGAGGATCACCAACGCCCCGAGGTGATCGAAGGCGCGCATCGTCTCGCGATGCGCGGCGCCGAACCCTGTGGCGGCAGGGGCGCCGATCCCGGGATGCAGGGGCGGGCTCTCGATCCAGACCCCGTAGCCGTTGGCGTCGAGCCGATGGAACTGGTCGTTCATCGACGACATCGGGATCCCGCCCGCGCCATAGATCGGATGGTCGTAGCGGCCGAAGACCCCGGTGGTGGGGTGGAGGCGCAGGAATCGTCCGGTCCCTCCGCCCCCCATACGCGAGCGCTGGAGCAGCGCTGGCGTCTCGATCGCACCGCCGGCGACCACGACGATCGGCGCCTCGGCGCGCAGGTGGCGGGTCTCGCCGCGCGCGGTGGTGTGCCGTACCGTGAGCCGCTTCTTGGGGAAGGCCCCCGTCCGTTCGATGATCCGGATCTGCTCGACCGTCGCGTTCGGGAGGAGGCGTGCCCCGGCGGCTTGGGCGCGCGGGAGATAGGTCTGGAGCCCGCCCTGCTTGGCGCCGGTGCGGCAGCCGTAGCCGCAGAAGCCGGTGCGCACGCAGCCCTTGGCGTTGATGCGCACGCTGCGCGCCGACCAGCCGAGTCGGGCGGAACCGTCGAGGATGATGCGGTTGCTCGGCGAGTGCGCGTCAT
>CAIVJV010000116.1 GCA_903906325.1 uncultured Gemmatimonadota bacterium | reverse complement strand
GGCGGCGGGGACGGCGGCCCGGGCACCGAGCACCTCGAGCTTCGCCCCGACCCCGCGCTTCCACTGGACGCGGGCCGCCCCTTCGCTGCGATAGAGGAGACGCTGGCGCGCCGTCTCACGGAGGTTGAAGCCGACGGAGGTGCGCTGATAGCTGGTGACGTCGTAGGCGCGGAGCGCTGAGTCCTGCGCCGCGCGGGCGGCGCGGGCGGCGGTGAGGAGCTGCCGAGCGCCGGGTGAGGCGAAGGCGGTGCGACGGTCCTCGTCAGTGACCGGGCGCTGCTCGGCGCGCGGGACGCGGACGGAGGCTTGGATCGATCCGCCACCGGCGGAGACATCGGCCTGGACGGAGACCTGGACGAGGAGGGCGAGGGCAGGGAGGAGGGCCATATCCTGACTCGTACGCGCCGAGACGGCCGGAGGTTTCCTGCAGTTGCGGGGGGCGCCAGCGGCCCGTCGATTTCCCCGTGATGACAGCGCCCTCCCGTGAGTCGATCGGGGATCTCTCCCCGCAGGACTTCGAGCGCCATGCGACGGGTCTCACCGCATGGATTCGCACCTATCTCGAGCATCCCGAGCGGTATCCGGTGCGCTCGCGGCTCGCGCCCGGGGCGCTGCGCGCCGGGCTGCCGAGCGCCGCACCGGCGCAGGGGGACCCGCTCGAGGCGATCCTCGCTGACCTCGATCGTGTGATCGTCCCTGGGGTCACGCATTGGAACCACCCCGGCTTCCTCGCCTACTTCGCGAACACCGCCTCCGTGCCGGGGATCCTCGCCGAGCTGGTGACGGCGGCGCTGAACCAGGTGGGGATCCTCTGGCGGACCTCGCCGGCGCTGGCGGAGCTGGAGCAGGTGACCACGGGATGGCTGCGCGACGCGATGGGGTTGCCCGGCGACTGGTTCGGGATGATCACCGACACGGCATCGACCTCGACGCTCTTGGCGCTCGCCGCGGCGCGCGAGCGGGATCCGGCGCTCGAGATCCGGCAGAAGGGGATGGCGGGGCGCACGGATCTCCCGCGGCTCCGGGTCTACTGCTCCACGCAGGCGCACTCGAGCGTGGACAAGGCGGCGATCACCCTGGGGCTCGGGGCGGAGAACGTCGTGCGGATCGCGACCGATGAGGCGTTCCGGATGCGTGCCGATCTCCTGGAGTCCTCGATGGGTGCCGATCGCGCGGCGGGGTATCGCCCGCTCGCGGTGGTGGCGACGCTCGGGACGACCTCGACGACGAGCGTCGATCCGATCCCCGCGATCGCGGCGCTCTGCCAGCGCGAAGGGGCATGGTTGCATGTGGATGCCGCGTACGGGGGCGCGATGGGGCTCCTGGCTGAGCGACGTGACCTCTTCGCCGGCGTGCGCGCCGCCGACTCGGTGGTGATGAATCCGCACAAGTGGCTCTTCACCCCGATGGACTGCTCGGTGCTCTGGACGGCGCACCCCGCGGTCCTCCGGCGGACCTTCAGTCTCACCCCGGCGTATCTGCAGACCGATGAGCAGGAGATCGCGCTCTCCTATTCCGATTACTCGTTCCAGCTTGGACGACGCTTCCGTGCGCTCAAACTCTGGTTCGTGATGCGCGCCTTCGGGGTGGAGGGGCTCGCCGCGCGGGTGCGGCATCACTGTGCGCTCGCGACGACGTTCGCGTCGTGGGTCCAGGCGCACCCCGAGTGGGAGGTGGTCGCACCCGTGCCGATGTCGGTGGTCTGCTTCCGGCACCGACCGGCAGGGATGACGGACGAACGGGCACTCGAGGCGCACAATGCCGCGATCCTCGAGCGGGTGAACGCGAGCGGGGAGGTCTTCCTCTCCCATACCAAGCTCGGGGACCGCTACGCGCTCCGCGTGGCGATCGGGAATCTGCGGACCACCGAGGCGCATCTCGCCACGGCGTGGCGGTTGCTGGGCGAGGCCGCGCTTAGCTGACGCGACCGCGCTGGTAGTCGGCGAACTTCCCCTGCATGCGGGCCATCTCGTCGGCCCCGAGGATCACCGGTGTGCCGAGCGTGCGGGCCTGCGCGTACATCTGCGCCAACGTCTCCACCTCCACCGCGAGGGCGAGCGCCTCGTTCACATCACCGCCGAGCGCCAGGATCCCATGATTTGCGAGGAGACAGGCCCGGCGGTCCTGTAGCGCCGTCACCGCATGATCGGAGAGGGCCTGCGTGCCGAACGTCGCGTACGGTGCGCACCGGATGTCATCACCGCCGGCGACCGCGATCATGTAGTGGAAGGCGGGGATCCCGTCGCGTTGGATCTCCGGGAGCACCGCGAGCGCGGTCGCATGCGGGGGATGCGCATGCACCACCGCACTCACCTCAGGACGCGCCACGAGGATGTCGCGATGCATCCGCCACTCCGATGACGGACGTCCCTGCACGACGCGGGATTCATCGAGCGGCATCCAGACCACCATCTCCGGGGTCATCTGCTCATACGGCACCGCACTCGGCGTGATCAGCATCCCAGGCACACCATCGCGGGTCCAGCGGTGCGAGAGGTTCCCGGAGGTGCCCACGCTCAGTGCCAGGGAACGCAACCGGCGGGCCCCGTCGACGATCGCCACACGGATCGCGTCCTCGGGATCGAGCGCGCGCACCCCCTGCTCCGTCACGAGGGCGGTCACGTACCGCGCCGGGGTGATGTCGAACCCGGGGTTCGCGACCGCAGCGCCATCGGGGACGAGTTGGACCTCGTCGATCAGGCCATCGGCGCGACGGCCCACCGCGTGCGTGACTTCACGGCCGTCGCGTTCCTCGATCACGATCGACGCGCCGTCGGGCGTGTGCGGATCGATGGATGACCGCGGGCCGAGCACATAGAACGGGATCCCGTGGTCGTGGGCCGCGAGCGCTTTGAGATAGGTCCCGATCTTGTTCGCCACATCACCATTCGCCGCCACGCGGTCGCACCCCACGAGCACCGCATCGACCGCGCCGCGCTGCATGAGGAGCCCCCCCGCGTTGTCCGCGATGACCGTATGCGGGATCCCCGCCTGCGCGAGCTCCCACGCGGTGAGCGCCGCCCCCTGGTTCCGTGGACGGGTCTCATCGACCCAGACATGCAGCGGGACCCCACGGCGGTGGAGTTCGTAGACCGGCGCCAACGCCGTCCCATGCGCGACCGTCGCGAGCCGGCCGGCGTTGCAGTGGGTGAGGAGCTGCAGCGGGCGCGTGCCCTGGAGTCGTGCGATCAGCGGCTCGAGCAGCGCGGCGCCATGCTCCCCGATCCGCTTGTTCGCGGCGGCATCCACCTCCGCGATGCGCACGGCCTCGGCCCACGCGGCCTCTGCGCGAGCTGACGGCGAGAGCGCCCGGATCGCTCCCGCCACCCGCTCCACGGCCCAGCGGAGATTCACCGCGGTCGGGCGTGCTTGGACGAGCCAGCGCACCGCGCGCTCGAGCGCATCATCCACAGCCTCGTCGCGCACCGCGAAGGCCAGCCCGAACGCCCCCACTGCCCCAATCAGCGGCGCCCCGCGCACCTGCATCCCGACGATCGCCGCGTGACACGAGGCGGCGTCACGCAGGGCGAGCGTCACCTCGGCGAAGGGGAGGCGCGTCTGATCGATCGTGTGGACCTCCCACGGTCCCGCGATCCAGAGGGTCGGTGATTCCATCCCTCGAAGATACCGGACGACCCTCCCGAGGAGATACGACCGTGCGATACGTTCTTGCCATGCGCCTGCGCCTCACCTCCCCGTCCCCCGCCCTCATGTCGATCCGCCGCTCGCTCTCCACGCTCCTCGTGCTCCTTGGGGCGATCAGTGCGTCTGCGTCCTCGCAGGCCCAGACGTTTCAGATCCGCGCTGCGTCCGCCCTCCTCCCGTGGTCCCAGCAGATCCGCGTGCGCGAAGGGTGGCTCACCGAACGTCATGCCCGGCTGCTCTCGATGATGCGCACGCATGAGGTCGCGATGTGGATCGTCGTGAACGAGGAGTTCCACGACAATCCGGTGGTGCCGCAGATCGCGCCGCCGCGGCCCTACACGGGGAATCGCGATCTCTTCGTCTTCGTCGATGCGGGGGCCGAGGGACTCAAGAAGTTCGCCGTGACGGGATACACCGAGGAGAATCTCGCGCGCTTCTTCGACGCCCCGACCACCGAGCCCCTCCCACCGGCGGCGACGCTCCGGCAGCTCTGGGAGCGGTATCAGCCGCGCACCATCGCGCTCGGGATCGGCGGGGGGCGCGGGCAGACGCGTACCCTCGGATTCGATACCCACCGACTGATCGCTGAGGCGATGGGGCCGGAAGCGGTGACGCGCTTCGTGAGTGATGCCGCGCTCGTCACCGAGGTGCTCGACACGCGTCTCCCGAGCGAGGCTGAGCACTATCGTGCCGCCGTGACCGTCACCGAGGAGATCGTCCGCCGTGCGCTCTCGAACGAGGTGATCCGGCCGGGGCGCACGACGGTGGGTGAGGTGCGGAACGCGCTCTACGACATGCTCTGGGCCGCGGGGGTGCGCACCTGGTTCCAGCCCGATCTGCGCGTGCAGCGGGCGGGGGGCGCCAATGCCTCATCGCGCGGATTCCTCGCTGTGGCGCCAGAGTCGCTCGTGATCCGTCCCGGCGATCTCGTGCACATCGACTTCGGGATCTCCTACATGGGGTTCGACACCGACTGGCAGAAGATGGCCTACGTGTTGAAGCCAGGAGAGCAGGCCGCGCCCGCGGGGCTCACCGCCGCACTCCGCAATACCAACACGCTGCAGGATGCGCTGATGCTCCGGCATGCGCGTCCCGGTCGTACCGGAGGCGATGTCTTCAATCGCACCATGGCCGAGATGAAGGAGCGCGGGATCGAGGCGATGATCTACTCGCATCCGCTCGGCGCGCAGGGCCATGCCTTGGGCGCGTCGATCGACTTCCGTGCGGCACTCCGCAGCGACACCCTTGGGCTCGCTCAGCGGTTGCGGGACGGTTCCTACCTGTCGATCGAGCTCAACACCGCGACCCCGGTCCCCGAGTGGGGCGGACAGAAGGTCTTCGTGATGATGGAGGACTGCGCCTATCTCACACCGGAGGGGTATCGGTTCTTCCGGCCGCGGCAGGAGGCGTACTACCTGATCCAGGCGCGTTGAGGTTGTACCGCATGATCCGCCCGTGCCGCCCCTCGCGGTCGCGCTCGAGCGCATAGACATCGCCCGGCGGCACCGGGCTCTCCGAGAGGAACGCCTCGAGCTGCGCCCGATCCTCAGTGGTGAG
>CAIVJV010000115.1 GCA_903906325.1 uncultured Gemmatimonadota bacterium | reverse complement strand
CCGCGTGATCGTCTCCCACCGCACGCGCCCCGCATAGCGCCGGAGCGTCAGCGAGTGGACGCCCCCGTCCATGAGGGTACGCGTCGAGTCGTAGGTGAACTCGTTCCCGGGTCGCTGTGCGTAGTGCACGCTCGTGAGCTGCGTGCGGCGCATCGCCGCCTCGCTCCCCCGCACCACGCTCCGCCCCGTGTAGCCGGAGACCTCCCACCGTTCGGCGAACCGGTGGTACCCCTGCAGCAGGAGTGTCGAGGCATCGCGTCGGAGGAAGGGCGACGTGTCGTCATCGAGGTCGCGGATCATCGATGTGAGCATCGTCCCGATCTGCGAGCGCCCCTCCCGGAAGTCCTGCACGAAGCGGCCCACGAGCGTCGCGGTGCGCGGTTCGATCGTGCGGCCGTTCTCCCCCGTCTCCTTGGCGCTCGAGACCGCGACGAGCCCGAACTGGGCCCCGCTCTCCAGGCGCCCCGTCACCTTCGCCGCCCCCTCGATCCGACTGAAGAGCGGGTCGCGGACACTCGACCGCAGCTGCGGACTACGCCCCAACCGCCGCGTATAGAAGATCCCCTCACAGGGCCCACCACAGCGGAAGAGATTCCCACCCTCCAGGAAGAAGGGCCGCCGCTCCTCGAAGCGGATCTCGAACGCCGAGAGGTTGATCACGGCGGGGTCGGCCTCGACCTGTCCGAAGTCGGGATTGATCGTCGCATCCAACGTCACATTCGGCCCGAGCCCCGCCTTGAGATCGAGGCCGACGGTCTGTTGCTGCGGATGGCGCCATCCGCCCCCCACCGCCGGCTCGGTGACATTCTTCGTCACCGCATAGGGCATCACCTCGATCCGGCGCGCGCTCCCGACCCCCTCGATCCCCACCAGATCACCGAGCTGAGAGGCGAAGGTCTGCATCGAGCCCCGATACGTCGGCCAGGCATCGCGCTCCCCGTAGCGCGCCACATCGCGCCAGATCCCGAAGCCGAACGTCAACACCTCGGCGGGGGTGTAGCGCAGCTGGCTGAACGGGATCGCGTACTCCGCCGTCCAGCCGAGGGAGTCGGTCTGCACCGCCACATCCCAGACGGCATCCCAGGAGCCATCCTCTTGGACATCGTTGGTGATGTTGGCATCGCGCTTCACCCCCGCGGGGTTCACCATGAACTGCATCCCGCTCCGGCGGTCGTGGAAGCCATCGATCACGACCTTGATCCACTCCGACGGGGTACGCACATCGCGGCGACTCAGGAGCGAGACGAGCGAATCGGGGCGCGGATCGTACATCCGCAGGTAGACATAGACCGCGCGATCATCGTACGCCACCTGGACGGTGGTGCGGAAGCGAGCCGGCCCCGCCTCGACCGGGACGAACTGCCGGAAGTCGTCCGTCAGGGGCGCGGTGCGCCAGACCCCCTCGCGATCGAGGCCGTCGAGCGTGATCGCGGTCGGGGTGCGGACGGCACGCGCCGTGGGGACCCCGGATGCGGGTGTCTGGGCGGCTATGCATGGTGGCGCGAGGAGCGCGAGCACCGCACCGGCCGCGCATCGAATGGATCGCAGAGAGGTCACGGTATCCTTACGGGCAAGCCGACGCGAATGTTTGCCGCGGCACCCTCACCACCCGCGATGGTTCACCCAGCGGTCCACGACCCGCGTCCCCTCGCAGACCTCATAGTGCGCATGTTGCGCCGCCGTGAGGCAGGAGTGATTCGCGAGGACCCGCACGCGCGCGCCGACCGGGAGCCGGTCGAGCGCCGCGCCATCGTCGGTCTGCACCCATCCATGCTCCTGCGAGAGCGCCGTCACCCGGAGCCCGAGCTCCTCACCCTCGAGGGTGACGAGCCGCCCATAGTGGGTCACCCCATCGGGATCGGCGATCCCCGCATCCTTGCTCAGCGCGATCGCCCCCGCATCGAGGATGAGCTTCCCCTGCGCCCGATCGCGATGCACCACGGCGCTGAGCACCGAGAGCGCCACATCCGCGGCACCGCACGACCCGATCGTCACCTGCATCAGGTCATAGAACGCGTAGTTCCCGGTGCGCACCTCGTGCACCCCGGTGAGATCCTCGACATGCGAGGCGGTCGGGGTCGAGCCGATGCTCACGCAGGGCACCGCGATCCCCTGCGCCGCGAGCCGCCGCGCGGCGGCGACCATCACGTCGCGTTCGGCGTTCGCGATCGTCAGGATCTCGGCGCGGCCGCGCGCCTGGTACGAATGCCCCGCATGCGCGAGGAGCCCCGCGAAGCGCAGGGGCGCGGCGGACCCGATCCGCTCCGCCATCTCGAGGAGCGCCGGCCCCTCCGGATCCACCCCGGCGCGCCCATAGCCGCAATCGACCTTGAGATAGACATCGACCGTCACCCCAGCGCGCTTCGCCACCGCCGCGAGCGACGCCGGCACCTCCGGATCATCCGTGATCACCGCGAGCCGCGTCCCCTCGGCATTCATCGCCACCACCGCCGCGAACTTCCCCGGCTCGATCGGCACCGCGTAGGTGATGTTGTCGAACCCCTGCGCCGCGAAGGCCCGCGCCTCGGCGAGGGTGGAGACCGTGATCCCCTGCATCCCCGCCTGCGCCTGCAGGCGACCGACCTCGATCGCCTTATGCGTCTTCACATGGGGACGGAGCCGGGCCCCGAGCGCCGCGATGCGCGACGCCATCCGCATCACGTTCCGCTCGACACGGGCACGATCGACCAAGAGACTCGGGGTGGGAAGCGCGTGCAGATCGCCCATCGGGTGGAACGTGAGCGGTCAGCCGTCGAGGTACGGCGACGGGCCGTCGTCCTGGCCGAAGAGCTCGCGCGCGGACTTGCGCGGCTTCCCGCCACGGCCGGCCCGCACCGGCAACGCCGGTCGCTCATGCGCCGGCAGCAGGTCCTTCACCATCTCCACCAACTGATGACTCAGGTGCTGGCCGTATTTGTACATCGCGACCACCCGCGCGCGGCTCGCCAGCAGGAAGACGAGGATCGGCTTGTCGGCCTTGGCCGAGTTGCAGGTCTTGCAGCTCAGGACGAGGTTGTCGCGCCGATCGTAGGCGGTGAGCCCCTTCCGCGGCGTCACATGGTCGAGCGTGATCGACCGCTCGGCGACGGTCCGTTCACAGTAGGCGCAGACGGGACCATGCTGGTCGAGGAGCCACCGGCGGGTCTCGGTGTAGGCCGCGCGACCGGTCGGGAGGGAGGTCAGGGTCGGCTGCCGCTTGGCGCCGCCCCCACCCCCACCCCGTCCGCGGCGGCGCTTCTTCGCACCCCCGGACGCCGGCTTCCCCCCCGATTTCCGCATCCATAAATATAGCACCCAGAGAATGGCAACCCCCGCGGGTGGCCCCTGTCCAAGACAGGGGGTCCCACCCGATCGGGGTTTCCTTGATACTTCCCCGCGTCGGGGGTAGCGTTGCCCCGTCGCCAACCCCGGAGGGGACTCAGTGCGCGTGCTGGTGGTCGGAGGGGGACCCGGGGGGCTCTATGCCGCGCTCCTCCTCAAGCGTCGACACCCGGAGGCCGAGGTCGTAGTCGAGGAGCGGAACCGCCCCGACGACACCTTCGGCTGGGGGGTCGTCCTCTCCGACCAGACCGTCGGCAACCTCCGCGCCGCGGACCCCGAGAGCGGCGCCGCGATCGGCGCGGCTCTCCACCGGTGGGACGACATCGCGGTCCATATCGGCGGGCGCACCCACCGCTCCGGCGGCCATGGCTTCAGCGGGATCGGTCGCAAACGCCTCCTCCAGATCCTCCAAAAGCGCTGCCGCGCCCTCGGCGTCACCCTCCGCTTCGAGACCCCGGTACCGGACGCCCTCGAACAGCGCGTGCACGACGAGGCGGTGGACCTCGTCATCGCCGCCGATGGGGTGAACGGCAAACTCCGCGATCGCTACGCCGCGACCTTCCGCCCCGAGATCGACCTCCGCCACTGCCGCTACACCTGGCTCGGCACCCCGCGCACCTTCGACGCCTTCACCTTCGACTTCGTCGAGACCCCGCACGGCTGGTTCCAGGCCCATGCGTATCAGTTCGATGAGGGGATGAGCACCTTCATCGTCGAGACGCAGGACGCGACCTGGGAGCGCGCAGGGCTCGGCCAGATGTCCGACGCCGAGAGCCGCGCCTTCTGCGAGCGCCTCTTCGCGCATCGGCTCGAGGG
>CAIVJV010000114.1 GCA_903906325.1 uncultured Gemmatimonadota bacterium | reverse complement strand
CTCGACCCGATGCGATTCGTCCCGCTGATCGGGGCCCATGGGTTCGAGGCGTGAACGTTTCCGCCCCTGCCGAGGTATATACCGGTGAACCTCTCAGGAGTGATGGCATGACCGGTCGGACCCGTCGGTGGTGGACCGTGGCCCTCACGGTTGTCGCACTGCTCGTCACGAGCCGTCTCGCGGAGGCCCAGCGTGGGGGCGGGGAGGGGTTCCTCTTCTTCGAGCCCGGGGCGCAGGTGACCATCTATGGGGGGCTGAATCAGCCCGGCGCCGGCGGGGACCTCTTTGGCTACGCGCGCAAGGAGTTCACCCTCGAGCGCACGAGTTTCCGTGCGCCGGCGCTCGGCTTCGATCTGGCCTTCTCGATGGGGCCGCGCACCGAGATCCTGTTCGGGATCGCCCCTGCCTCCTCGAACGTCACCTCCGAGTACCGCGACTGGGTCGACGGCGACGATAAGCCGATCGAACAGACCACCGCCTTCCGTCGCGCGCCGCTCACCGCCTCCGTGCGCTACTACTTGACGGACCGGGGTCGGTCGATCGGCTCGACGGCGTGGATCCCGGCCAAGGTGGTGCCCTTCGTCGGCGTCGGCTTCGGCACCGCGCGCTACTCATTCGAGCAGGTCGGCGACTTCGTCGACTTCAACACGCTCGATGTGTTGCCCGATCGGCTGACGAGCAGCGGCTGGGCCCCCATCTTCCAGGGGAGCGGTGGCGTGCAGCTGAATCTCTCGCGCCGACTCCTCCTCACCGGGGAGATGCGGTATCTGCGTGGCAGTGCCGATGCGAGCACCCCGAACCGGGACTTCATCGGGTATCGGTTGGACCTTTCGGGGCTGACGACGCTCGTCGGCTTCACCCTGCGGCTCTGATCCGGAGCATGACCATGATGCGTTGCATTGCGATAGCAGCGGTAACCGGCGTGGCCCTCCTGGCGGCGCCGCTTGAGGCACAGCGCGACGCGGGTCGCGGCCTCGCGTTCGTCGGATGCTGGGAGGATGCGACCGCCGGGGCGGCGGGGATGACCTGTGTCCTCCCCCAGGCAGGCGCGGCGCTCAAGATCGTCACCGTCCCGCCCACCGGTGCGCGGACCGAGTCGTTCCTGAAGCTCGATGGCGCCAAGATGGAGATCACCGCCGACGGGTGCACCGGCTGGGAGCGCGCGCGGGTCTCGCGTGACGACGAGCGGATCGTGATGGACTCTGAGATCGCCTGCAACGGCTTGCCGCGGCAGCAGCGCGCCGGGGCCTTCGTCATCGCGGAGAACGGCGACTGGCTCCAGGTGCAGGGTGGGGGGGTCGCCTCGATCGCGACCACCCAGGCCCGTCGACTGCGCCCTGTGGTCGGGCTCCAGGTGATCCCGACGGACCTCCGTCCCTTCGTGGGGCCCTTCCTCGCGGAGGCGGAAGCGACGCGGTCGGCGATCGCGGGGCGTCGGGTCTCGGCGCAGGATCTGATCGAGCTGGATGATCTCGGCACGGCCGAGCCGATCATCGATCTGATCGTCGCCGCATCGTATCCGGAGTCGTTCGCGATCGTCGGGGGTGGGAGCGACTTCGAGGCGCGTCGACCCGAAGCGAGTGCCTCGGTGGGAAGCGCCGGTGGGAGTGGGATCCCGCGCTATTCCATGTTGCCGCCGACCGCGGCGGATTGGGCGCTCTGGAACTCGTGCGTCATGATGTGGGGGATGCGGGATCCGTGGGCGTGTGGTGGGCGTGCGCCTTTCGCGTACTATGGGCTCTATGCCCCCGTGTACAACTCATTCGGGTTCGGATGGTGGGGTGCGCCCTTCGGCGGAGCGTTCTGGCCCACGTATGTTGGCGGCCCTGTGGTCGTGCAGCCGATCGGCCCCGGTGGGGTTCCGACCGGCCGGACGCCCGAGTCGGGTGGCCGGGTGGTGAAGGGGGGTGGGTATAGCGCGCCCTCTGGTGGCTCGGGTGGGGCGCGTCCGCG